>CAYNOE010000619.1:0-1500 GCA_964398745.1 uncultured Lachnobacterium sp. | reverse complement strand
TGTTAATCATTAGTTAAAATGTCACCGATTAATAATATAGGTAACAAACAAAGAAGAACTTTGTTTGAGAGAAATATTTTAAATGATGAAAACTAAAAAGCAAGGGTAAAATGAACTCAACTTTGTTTCGCCCTTGCTTTTAATCTTTCATCTCTTTCTTTTAAAACTTGTTCAAGAATTTTTTGGTTTTCAATTTTAGTAATTTTAATTTTTTCTGATCTAGAAACTCTATCTTGAAGAATTTGAGTGTTATAAAACTTATCATAGAATTTAACATAGATATTATGATTTAAGATATTCTCATAAACCGTAATTTTGCTTCCTTTAAATATTGGTTTTAATTCATTCTCTTTATTAATTGCTTTATAATAATGGTCTTTATAAGAAAATACACAGCCATCTAACATTGTTCTTTCATTTCTGATACATAAAATATATTCTAGATTCACTTTATTTAATTTAACAAATGCTTTTTGTTTTTCTTTAGGTTTATAGGAAAATTTTTTATTGATATAGGTTTTATAGTAAGAATTAAACCATTCATTTAGTTCAGTATAAGTCTTAATATTAAAACGTTTGATATCATTTAATAATCTATTTTGTAAAGTTTTATTCATTCGTTCTACTTTTCCTTTAGCTTCTGGAGTTAAAGCAGCAATTTGATTGATTCCTAAATCTTTACAAATACTACCAAAAGTAGTTATTCCATCTTCTTTTCTTGGTATCAATACGGAATGTCTATCAGAGTAAATATTTTCAGGAATACCATACTTTGTAAGAAGTAAATAAAGAAGTCTTACATAGCCTTCTAAACATTCAGTAGGCATAAACCAACCACAAAGTATTTCACCAGTAGCATCATCAATAGCTAAGTGAAGAGAAAAGTTAACACCATTACAAAACCAGTCATGAGGAGTACCATCAATCATAATTAAGAAACCTCTTCTGGGGGATGGTTCTCTTAAAGGATGAGTTATATAATTTTTAGCAAATTCTTTATGTTTAATAGGAGAAGACCAACCTTCTTGTTTGTATAAGTTTTCATAAAAAGAATAACTTCTCAATTTAAGCCTATTTTCTTCAACTGTTTTTTCCATTTTGGGGTTAAAAATGACATCTTCATGATAAATATCCATTAATTGTGATATACTAATCACTGGATATTGATTTTTAAAGTTTTTAATGAACTCAACTTCTTTGTTGGATGGAGAGTTATTAGAGGGTTTACCAATTAAACCGTGAACTAAAATAGAATCAGTATCTTTTTCATTTATTAATTTAGAAAATCTAATAATTTGTCTTTTAGAAAAATTAGTTAAATTTGCTATTTGTGAATAAGAATAATTATTTAAACCATTTTGTTTTTCTTGAACAAGTTTCAATGCATATTCCTTATTATGCATAATAAAAATATACCTCCTTACAAAGATATATTATATACTACCAGTGGTGACATTTTAACTAATGATAAAAGGTGACATTTCTACTTAGGATTAACAA
>CAYNOE010000618.1:0-1507 GCA_964398745.1 uncultured Lachnobacterium sp. | reverse complement strand
TTGAAAGCCGGAAAATCCGTGTGGATCATCAGCTTGTCAGGGAACGGGGCGGAAAGTATTATGTGGAAAAAACAAAAACAGAGTGCGGATGCCGTTTTATCCCAATGACAGAGGAAGTGTATCACAGCTTAAAGAATATCCTTGTCAACCGTCCAAAATTGAAAACAGAAGCAATCATAGACGGTTACAGCGGTTTTCTTCTGATTGACAAAGACAATCACCCGAAAGTGGCATTACATATCGAAAACGAGATGCGGTGGGCAATGAAGAAATACAAGAAACTTTATCCTGAAAAACCATTGCCGCATATCACACCTCATGTATTCCGGCATACGTTCTGTACCAACATGGCAAATGCGGGCATGGATATAAAGACTTTGCAATATGTGATGGGACACTCTGATGTAGGTGTTACGCTGAATGTCTACACTCATGCCAGCTATGACCGCGCAGCGGAACAGATGACGAAAATTTTAGACTTCAAAGCCGATACGCAAGGGAAACAGAGAAAATCAGGTTGAAAATGAATCAAATCACTACACCAATTACTACACCATTTGCCCGTAAATTTGCGTAGATTTATAACGGATTACGCAGATTAAGGGTAAAAAACCAAAAATGAAATAAGCGCCGGAAAGCTTGAAAAATAAAGGTTTGAAGGCTTATGAAGGGATATAAAAGATATGGTTAAAATATTATTCATCTGCCACGGCAGGATGCTAAGTAATCTCTATAACTAACAAAAAATCAAGGTTGGGGGAGGCTGAAAAAGAAATTTACCCCGATTATACCCCTTTTTATAATAATGCAATATGGCAGTAACAGACCCAAACTCAAAAAAATGATCCTGTCAATCCCTTTACCGTAGGCACTCGCAGAGTGGGGATTTACAGGCGGTATATAGACATATAATATAAACAGGGGTATTTCAATGCACTTTTTTGAAATGCCCCTTAATTATAAGGATAGAGCAGAAGCCGTGCAAAAACTATCGGATTCTGCTCTATTTAAATTCTACGATATCATTTGGTGTACATTCAATAATGCGACAGAGTTTTTCTACAGTCAGAAGTGTTATATTCTTGTTTTTCTTCAAACTGTCCAGAGTTTTGTTGTCTATCCCCGATTTTAGCAGGGAGTATTGGGAAATTTCTTTTTGTTTCATGGTTGCCCATAAAGGTTCATAGCTAATCATGTTTACCAACTCCCTAAGATGTTCTTACTAAATTATATTTGAATGTTGTGAAATTGGACATTGTGAATATATCCACAATATGATATAATTGTCTCGTTTTAGAAATACCAATAAATTTAAGGAGGAACGAATAAAAATGAGAACAAAGAAACAACTGACTGCGTGTCTGCTCTCTTTTGCTCTATTGATTGGCATGATTCCCACTGCCGAGATATCAGCGGCAAAAAAGGTCAGCCTAAGCAGTAAAAAAATTACTGTTACAAAAGGAAAAAGCAAAACACTCAAAGTACAGAACACAAAGAAGAAGGTAAA
>CAYNOE010000617.1:0-1508 GCA_964398745.1 uncultured Lachnobacterium sp. | reverse complement strand
AATTAGAGGGTGTTTTTCTGTTATGATTGGTTTGTCTTTGAAAGGGAGTTGGTTTCAGAAGAAATGAATTTCCGCAAGAAAGGCAAAAACAAGAAAGGAGGGCGTGTGCGATGAAGAATGTAATGGCAGCCGTGATTGCGAAGACGGCAAAGCATACAGCGGTTAAGGGCGCTAATTCAGCCTGTACACTGTATTTTTATCAGCCAAAGGAACCAAAGGAACTGAAGAATCTTAGGAAGTTTTAATGATGGAAAGAATTGCAGGGAAACTTACAGACTGGCTGGTATCCCAAAAGGTCATTGCAGCAGGGGAAAGGGATATCTATGTATATGGCATATTTCAAATGATGATGAATATACTGGATACGATATCCATTCTTCTGCTTGCAGTGCTTTTCCATAAGATGTTAGTGGTATGCTGCTATATGGCCTGTTTTTGCCTATTAAGAAAATATGCAGGCGGATATCATGCAAAGAGTGTAACCGGATGTTATATTATGACCGTAGGCTCAGCGTTTATCATGCTTGTGGCGGCTGGCAACTGCAGGCTGCCGGTGGCAGTCGTGGCGGCAGTGTGGCTGATATCGGGAATTATGGTGTTTCTGTTTGCACCAGTCCAGAACCGTAATAAGAAACTGGATGAAGTAGAACGACTGGTCTACCGGAGAAGGGCGGTCGTGGTCTGGATGCTGGAGAGTATACTTATATGGATACTGTATAGTCTGAATTTTACAGAAGAAGTGGCAGGAATTCTTTTTAGTAATGTATTCATTGCGATTTCCATGCTTGCAGAATTAGCTGGAGAGGCGGGGCATGGTGAAAAGAGAGACTGCAGGAAACAAAGATATGCCGGAAGATGAAAGCAGTGGTGGAAGTGGGGGAAAAGATGATGAAAAAAAGAATCCGCATATGCGCGTTGTGTCTTGCCATGATTTTTCTTGTTGGCAGTTGCGGGGACAGGGAACTCACTTTGGAGAAAATTGCGTATGACAAATCTGCGAAGGATTATACGGTGTATTTGAAGGAAAACGGGGAATATGTGCCGTATCTGGTGCTTTCGTCAGATTATAATGGAAATGTGCTGCTCCTGCGAAAATATCTTCTGCCGGAGGATATGCAGTACAAAAAACATAGTGAGTGGTGGGCATGGTATGAATATGGTTCTTACTACGAAGAGAGCAGTGTTGATGATTTCCTGAATACGGAATTTTACGATAGTCTGAGTCCGTGTACAAAGGACAATATCCTGGAATGTGAAATTGAAGTTACCAGTAAAGAAAGCTACCAGGAAGAAGATTTTACAACGCATTATATTCCCCGTAAAGTTTTTCTTTTATCCGCATTTGAACTTTATATAGGAGGGATGGAGTACTCGACGGCGGAGGAGGGGAAAAGGCTGAAGTATTTCAAAAAGATGATGGCAGCTGAAAAAAGTGCTTGTTTAGCAGATGGTAAAAAACTGCCCTACTGGACTCGGACGCCGTTTATTTATGAAACCTGTACGGTAGT
>CAYNOE010000616.1:0-1517 GCA_964398745.1 uncultured Lachnobacterium sp. | reverse complement strand
GGCGGCAGCCATTTTTGATGAAATGACCGACGATCTCGGACTGGTGGCGGACATTCTCATGAATATGGGAGGTAAGGCACGTGCGGATATCCTTGGCAAGATGGATCAGCAGACTGCGGCAAAACTGACCAAGATCATGGAACCATCAAGGTAGGAAATCTGGAAAAAAAGAAAGGAGGAGCATGTTTGACGAGTGTAAATGTATTTAACTTAAGTTCTGTGAAACAGGGACAGATGGTAAATGCAAATACCACAGCAGGGAAAACAAAAGCGGGCAGTGCACAAAGTACAGGCGTTTTTGCATCACTCATGAATTCAGGTAACTACTCTACAGGCAGTCAGAATTTGGCAGCAGATGTAAAAGGCAGTACAGGCACAGAAGCTACAGCGAAGGATTTCGACCGGCAGACATACCGGGAGAGGGAAATTGCTATGGCGGATACAAAGACAGTCACGGATAAGATTAGTGAATCCACAGACACGCTGGATGATTTTGAAGAGAATGTAGTCCAGGCAGTTGCTGAAGAACTGGATGTTAGTGAAGAATCCGTAAAGGAAGCACTTGAAATCCTGGGACTTACCGTTTTTGACCTGATGAATCCACAGAATCTGGTTCAGCTTGCAATCGGGCTGACAGAGGAAAACTCGCCGGCGGAGCTTCTTACAAATCCACAGTTTCTGGAACTTATGCAGGACGTAGGAGAAATAAGCACACAGCTTATGGCTGACCTTTGTCTTGCACCAGAACAGATGGATGAGTTAGTGGCACAGATGGATATACTTACAAATCCGCAGCCGGTTACAGAAGAAATCCTAGCGGATACTTCGGAAGTGGAAAAGGCGGCTGTTGCAGTACCGGCTGAAAACGCCCAACTACAGACCCAGCAGGAAGTGACAGTAACATCTGAAGAAATTCCAGAAACACAGGTTGTGGTACAGACGACAGAAGAGGCGGAAACACCTGATTCCCAAAACCAGCAGAACCAACAGATGGAGGAAGCCCCGCAGAAGCAGGAAATTCTGCAGAAGCAGGAGACAGACGGCAGACAGCCGCTGCAGAGACAGCAGAATGCTACAGTGGAAGGTCATGCAGCACCTGTAATGCAGGCAGCCGGTGAAATGAGTATTCAGGCAGATCAGGTTTTGCCTTTACCAGAGGAAACTTATTTGTCTATTGATACCATGGATCTGATTGAGCAGATTGCAGAAAATGTCCGTGTCAATGTTTCACAGGCAGAAACATCACTGGAGATGCAGTTAAACCCGGAGAATCTTGGAAAGATTTATCTGCAGATTTCCGCAAAGGAAGGAGCAGTCAGTGCCCAGATAGCAGCTTCCAATGAAGCGGTCAAGGTAGCACTGGAAGCCCAGGTTGCAGATTTACGGGAAAGCTTAAACCAGTCTGGGGTTCGTGTGGATGCCATTGAAGTAACGGTAGCGTCCCATGAATTTGAGCAGAGTCTGGAACAGAACTTCCACAGGGAAGAACAGCAGGGAGAAAGGCAGGAGGAACAGTC
>CAYNOE010000615.1:0-1530 GCA_964398745.1 uncultured Lachnobacterium sp. | reverse complement strand
CGTTGGTGTCGGTTTTGACGAGGTTTGTTTGGTTCATAAGCTCATCCTCGCACGGTAGTATAATTTCGGCACGGTCTCTCTTGCTGGGGGGGGGCGTTGTCATACAGTCAGCAAAATTGCCTTTTGCCCGGTATAACTTTCCCACCGCTCTATGATTGCATCGCAGAATACCTCGTCATATTCGATTACCCTTGCCTTGCGGTTGAGTTGTTCCGCCGCCATTATCAATGTGCCGCTTCCACCGAAGAAGTCGGCTACTATGTCTCCGCTTCGGCTGCTATTAAGCATCAATTTTCCGTAAAGTCCTATCGGCTTCATAGTTGGATGCATTGCACTCCGAAGGGGTTTGTTTTCGTAGATTACGCTCGTTCTGTCTTTGTAGGCTTGGCGGAACTCTTCAATTATGGCGATGAGTTCGTCCTTGGTCTTGCTGTTCAAGTCCAGCTCGTCTTGCAGAAGCACGGTATCTTGGCTTCGGTCATCAACAAAATAATGAGCTTCGCCGAGTTTCCATCCGTAAAGGATAGGTTCGTGTCTCCAATGGTAATCTTGGCGACCGAGAACGAAGGTGTTTTTCTCCCAAATCAAGCACTCTGATAGCTTGAAGTTGGCGGAAATGAATTCTTGTCTAAAAGGTAGCCCTTGCGTGTCTGCGTGGAAGACATAGATTGCGGCGCCTTCACGCATCGCTCCGTACATGGCTCTGTATGCCTCTCTTATGAACTTGCGGAAAGCCGCATCCGAAAGGTTGTCGTTTTTAATGTCTGACTTCTTCCTCGTTACGCAAGTGGTTAAGCGGTCGGCTAAATCTTGCACCTTCTCGCCGTAGTTCACGTTGTAGGGTGGATCTGTGATGATGAGGTCTGCGACCTCGCCGTTCATCAGCTTTGCCACGTCTGCAGAGTCTGTGCTGTCTCCGCACATAAGGCGGTGGTCGCCAAGTATCCAAATATCGCCCCGCTTGGTTCTCGGGTTGCCTTCGGCGTTCTTTACCGCCGCCTCCATATCGAAGTTGTCCTCGTTGGCTTCGCTCGGAACGATGAGGTCTTTAAGGTTCTTCAGCTCATCGTCTTTGATTCCGGCTGCACGGATTAATTCTTGTAAATCCTTCTCTTCGAAGTTCGCAAGTAAAGCGTATAATTTTTCGTTGTCCCACTCGCCCTTGATTTTATCCAAGGCGATGGCGAGAGCCTTCTTTTTCTCTTCGTCTTCGATATCCACAACGATTACTTCTATCTCGGTGTAGCCCAAGTCGATGAGTGTTTTGTAGCGTTGATTCCCATCAATAATCACTCCGGCTTCGTCAACGATTAAAGGCGAATTGTAACCGAGGGTTTCTATCGAGCGTTTTATGTCTTCGTAGGCTTCATCCCCTGCTTGCAAATCCTTTCTCGGGTTGTAAGGTGCGAGGGTTAAATCTTCAATTTTTCGCTTTTCAAGCCTCATTTTCCGCTTCCTCCTTGGGTGGCGTAACGAAATGCGAAATTAATTTTTTATTTTTTGGAGCGAAATATCGGGCCTCTTCTGCCC
>CAYNOE010000614.1:0-1533 GCA_964398745.1 uncultured Lachnobacterium sp. | reverse complement strand
AGATTTATTACGGGAAAATTTAATTATATAGGTGGCTGTATCACCATTTTCAGATTGGACAACAACGTTAGCATCATTTGTTCCATCATACGAACCAAGACCACTTACGATAGTAGCATTTGAGTCTTCTAAAGTAGCAGTAATATTTATATTTGTGACAGTAGCATCATAAGTATAAGTGTAGTAATTAGTAAATGTAGGGTTAAAATTTGGCGTAAGGACACCTTGAGGAGATGATGTAACGCTTAAACTAGCAAGTTTATTATTATTTGATAATCTTCTAACTTTTATTTTATATTCTTGAGTAGCACCCGCTTCACTTGTTGCTGTAATCGTTATAGTATTGTCACCAACATTTAGGCTTTGACTACCAGTTCCACTTAAAGTTCCTTTAGAATCATTTAAAACAGCAGCGATATTTAAAGAAGTTTTATCGTATGGAACATTTCCTAAATTGTATTCATAAGTGTTAGGGCTAAAGCCTGAAAGAAGAGTATTATCCACTTTTAATTCTTTTAATTTATTGTCGGTAGATGCAGCAATTCTAGTTATGTTTAAAGTATAATCTTTACTTGTACAGGTATTATCAGGAACACTTGCAAATTCTTCTTTACAGTCTTCAGCATTGACAGTTAAAGTTTTAGTATTAACATTTGGACTAATATTTACTAAATTCCAATCACCAGTTCCAGCAGTTATCGTGGCATTAGAATTAGTAGTAGTTGCACTAACACTTGTGGATACAGTTTTGTAAGGCGCAGTAGATGAGTAAGTAAAAAGACTACTTGATAAAGCATTATCTAAGGTAAGACCTGAAAAAGATAGACTACTTAAACTTATATCATTTGATAATCTATAAATATCCACACTATATATTTCTTGTTTTAAATCTTCTGATTGTACAAGAAATTCAAAATGGTTAAGACCAACATTTAAATTTTTACTACCTATACCACCTGCTAAAACTTGAGCTTTATCATCACTTGGGGTGGCATTAATAGTAAGGCTTGATACTTTATTTGGAACAGTAAGACTAAAACTTCTAGTAGCTGTACCACTACTAAATACTGGGTTACTTGGATATAAAATCCCATTATTACCAGTAAAAGTTAATTCTTTTAAAGACACATCACTACTCATAGCACCATTAGCAGTAAAAGACACTCCAGTAGTATTAATTACAGCTTCTCCTCCAACTTTATCAACAGCTGGAGCATCTAAACCACCTGCAAAATCTAATTTTAAATTAGCGCCACTAGATACATCATCTTTTACTTTCATCCAAAAGGATAAAATTACGCCCTCTCTAATAAAAGGATTACTTGTATCAGTTGTAGAGTCTGCGGCACTAACTGTTATTTGAGAACCTGTATCATTTGACTGAGTAGACCAATTAGTTTTACAATACTCTTCATCATCTTCATCAGTTTCGACTACTATGGGCCATACACCTTTTTGATTCAAATTGCTATCACACAAATTTTTTGCTGAACTATAAGTACTAGTTTTAAATTTGCCTTTGTTGTAAATTGG
>CAYNOE010000613.1:0-1535 GCA_964398745.1 uncultured Lachnobacterium sp. | reverse complement strand
AAAGGTGTGTATTTGTTATGGATTTTAAAAATAAAGCAGTAAAAATTTCCGGCCGCGTCCTGCCCCTGCTTCTGTCCGCATTTATCTTCTGCGGTTCCGTCCTCGGGTTTGTGCTGCCCTCACGTGAGACGCTTTATGCAAGTGATCCCGTATCCTATTATACCCTCTGGGAGCTTTTTTCGATGATGTTTGAGACTGCCGGTTATGAGGTATCCTACGGGAAAGGTGACAGCACGGACTATAACTGGGGGGAATTTAAACGTATGGTCCATGGTATGGATGTATTTTATGACAGCTATATCGATCCGGGGGTGCGCAGGGCATGGGACGAACTCAGGGATTCGCTGTTTGATTTCGGGCATGTTGACTATGATGATCCTGCCTGGCAGGAAGTCAAAAATTCCCTTGCGGATGCTTCCGGCCTGCACCTGACGCAGGACCAGTATGACGCTCTGAAAATGTATGACGAGGTTCTGGCTGCGTATAAGGCGGGGCTGGAAAACTGCCCGGATGATGCATCCCTTCCCCTCCGTCTTTCCTGCTCCCCCAGCATTTATTCTTGGCAGGGGCTTCTTGGCAGCCGTGTCCTCCAGCATGAACATACTGGTTATGTTTCACTGTCTGCCGTGCCTTATGACAGGGTTCTTTGCTCGTACGAGAAGGACGGGGTTTATTCTGTGGAAGTTTACGTGGTATCCCGTGATCCTTTTTCCTACCGTCTCAACACGTATTCGGGGGATACCCTTACCGGTTCATATAACCGCGCGGATGCAATGTTCCGTAAAGGTTATTATTACGGGCTTGCCTGGTCTTACTGTGCACGTTTTAAAATTGAGGCTGAGAATGCAGGCTGCCAGGTGTTTAATGGTACCATATACAACTATATTGACACCCTTCCGGATATCCGGAACAGTCCGGACGTATCCATTAAAAAGAACGGTATGGCATGTCCTGCAGAGGTCCCGGATGTGAAGCCCTGGAAAAAGAACCCTGCCATTCCTGATGAATGGCGCGTTTATCCCGGAAAAAAGCCGGATGATGACAAGGACGATCTTCCTGCCATCCTGCCCTTTCCCCTGCCCGGTCCCGCAGAGATTCCCGACAAGGACAAGGATAAAGACAAAGACAAGGATAAGGACAAAGATAAAGATAAAGACGAGGATAAGCCTTATGTTCCGAACGGTGAAAAAGATTCTGAAAAGGACCCTGAAAAAGATTCCCAGAAAGATTCTGAAAAGGATTCCCAGAAGGATTCTGAGAAAGACCCGGATAGTGATCCTTCCCCTGCTCCCTCTGCCCTGCCGTCTGCCGTGGATGAGCTCGGCAACTGGAAGAGTCTTTTCCCCCTCTGCATCCCCTGGGACCTTATGGCCATGGTGAAGATGATGAAGGCGGAACCGGAAGCCCCCAGATTTAAGTTCCAGTATGATTTTAAGGTACCCGGTACCGGAAAGCTGATTTACCGCTGGAAGGTTGAGGTTGATTTCTCCGACTACTGGGAATACATAAAAATTTTCCGCTGGGGGATGACCATT
>CAYNOE010000612.1:0-1538 GCA_964398745.1 uncultured Lachnobacterium sp. | reverse complement strand
AGAAATGGAGATTTGTTTATGGAAGTTATAAAGTTTGATTTAAAAGAACTTGAACATCAAAATACTGGATTTGCTTATTATTTATTAGGAAGAAGTTATGATTTAGAAGAGAATGGCGCTTTACAAGATTATAATAAAGCTTTATATTATTATCAAAAAGGATCTGATTTATATTATCCTTTATGCATTTATTCTTTAGGAATATCTTATGAATTAGGTTTGGGAGAAATAATTAAAGTTGATAAAGAAAAAGCAAGTAAACTGTTAAATAATGCTTATCCTAAAATAATAGATTTAATTAATAATCCTAGTATTTCAGAAGTTGAAAGAGTTTATGCTAAATTTGTTACAGGAGCCTATTATTATTTTGGACTTGGAAATATAAAAAAAGATTATAATAAAGCATTTGAAATAATTAAAGATTGTGCAGATAAAGGACATATTGCGGCAATTTATGATTTGGGTGCTAATTTCTATTTTAATGGAAACGGAACAGATGTTAATTATGATTTAGCAGATTATTATTTAAATATGGCTAAAGAAAATGGCTTAAAAAGAGCTATTTGTTTACATGATTCCAGAAGTTAAAAAAAATAATAAAGTTTGTTAGAGGTATGTTATGAAAAAATATAATATGAGTACAATTCAAGAATTTTTTGAATATTGTAGTAAAGAAATTAGCTATGGATGGACTGATCAAAATGGCAAAAGACATAAAGGAATAAATGATAGTGAATCATATCTACTGCAATCACCTGAAGAACTAATGAAAAGTAAATTAGGAATATGTTGGGATAGGACTGAACTTTATCGAGATTATTTTGAAAATATGACTAATTTGAAAATTGAAACATATTATCTTTTTTATGAAGATGGAAAGGGATGTCCTAGTCATGCCATATTAGTTTATTATAGTAATAATAAAGTTTATTGGTTTGAACCTATGTTTGAAAGTGAAGATTATTCTTACAGTGGTATTCATGAATATAGTAATCTAAAAGATTTATTAGAAGATTTAAAAGATAAATGGATAAAAGTTGCCTTAAAGAATGAATTTATACCTAAGGACTATGATGAAGATAATATATTTATCTATAAATACGATAAACCCAAATACCATATAAATGGTTGTGAAATGAGAGAGCATATTGATAATAGTAAATTGATGATATTATGAGGTGTAAGATGATTGATAAAGAAAAGATTTTAAAAAAAGTAGATAAACTTATAAAGATGTATAAAAATGGAGAACTTGGGGGAGAAGTAATGCCAGAAGATGCAAATCCTCATTTTGAAAAATCTAGTTTAGAAAATTATCTTTATTTTACTCTGCCTATGGCTTTAAATTATCAAAGAAATTCATATACATTGTGGGAAAGTGCATTAAAAACATATAATGATGAAGAGACTCGTTTTGTATTTAATCCTAAAGCTTGCTTAGAGAAAAGTTTTGAAGAGGTACAATATGCTTTAACTAAATATAACATCAACTTAAATGACGAAGTTGGAGAATGCTATGTTCGTATATACTTGATCAC
>CAYNOE010000611.1:0-1542 GCA_964398745.1 uncultured Lachnobacterium sp. | reverse complement strand
ATCACTTACCTCCTCATCCAATAAATTTGATATCTTTTTTTACAAAATAATGATATTTTTGTGTATTTTGCACTCTTTAATCTGTTTGCATCTTCATAGTATACTGGAAATACTTATTTGTTAATTGCTTGTAACGAAGAAGGTACTAAATCGTCACGATTATTTTTATCAGAAAGGACTGTTTGATTATGTGGATTGCAGACAACTGGAAGGACTATGAGGTGCTGGATACTTCCTCCGGCGAAAAACTGGAACGGTGGGGAGACTATATACTGGTAAGGCCCGACCCGCAGGTTATATGGAATACTCCCAGGAAACACCATTCATGGAAAAAGCCAAACGGACACTATCACAGAAGCTCTAAAGGCGGCGGAGAATGGGAATTTTTCAGGCTTCCACAGGAATGGGACATCACATACAACGGCAAAAATAACCGAAACCTCACATTTCATCTGAAGCCTTTTAGCTTCAAGCACACTGGTCTTTTTCCCGAGCAGGCTGTCAACTGGGACTGGTTCTCTTCTATTATAATGGAAGAAATCAAAACCAACCCTTCCCGTGAGATAAAGGTACTGAATCTTTTTGCCTATACGGGCGGAGCCACTTTGAGCGCCGCCGCCGCCGGTGCACATGTAACACATGTGGACGCTTCCAAAGGCATGGTCGGATGGGCAAAAGAAAACGCCGCGGCATCCGGTCTTGCCGATGCGCACGTCCGATGGCTCGTGGACGACTGTGTAAAGTTTGTGGAGCGTGAGATTCGGCGCGGAAACACTTATGATGCAGTCATTATGGATCCTCCATCCTACGGAAGGGGGCCCAAGGGAGAAATCTGGAAAATCGAGGACTCTATTTTTCCATTTATCGAACTTACGGCAAACGTGCTATGCCGTAACCCGCTTTTCTTTCTGATTAATTCTTATACAACGGGACTTCAGCCCGCCGTCCTGTCCTATATGCTTGAGACTGTCATTACCGCAAAATACGGGGGACATGTCTGTTCTTCTGAAATCGGACTGCCTGTCTCTTCAAACGGTCTTGTCCTGCCCTGCGGTGCCAGCGGCCGCTGGACTGCCAGACCGGAACCGTCAGCAATCGTGTAGCGCAACAGGGGAGACAAGAAAACCGGCAGGTTGAATCCCTGCCGGTTTTGCTGCAAAATACACGCTTTTGCCAATATGCGCTTTAATAATAACCGCTGCCGCCCAATGCGGATAAGAATATAGCTCCATATGTAGCAACGAACACAATCATGAGCACAATGCTAATCAGCGCCCACACGAGCATCGCCTTAAAGTAATTGGACTTGCTTTTCTTTGTGCCGGAACCAAATGCCCATACAAACATCATGATGATGTTCAGGCAGGGAATGCACAGAATGAGTGTTGTCACCATCCAGTCCGCAAAACTTACAGGCTCCTCGAGTTCACTGTCGCCAGACTGGTATGGCTGCTGCTGCTGATAAGGCTGCTGGTACGGCTGCTGCTGATAAGGCTGCTGGTACGGCTGCTGCTGCTGATACTGTCCCTGGTCACCATTCTG
>CAYNOE010000610.1:292-1544 GCA_964398745.1 uncultured Lachnobacterium sp. | reverse complement strand
AACAGAAAAAAAGAACACTGTATCGAAGAAAACAAGCAATAAGAACATATCGGCACAAGAAAGAATATCGAATAAAAATAAATTGTCTAAGGGAAAAACTTTATCCACTTCCAATTTTTTGTTTGGCTTTTTTGAAATGGTGGTATTATTTATTGGCATCATCATTATTTGCTGTTTATTAGGATATATTGTTAAAAATCAAACAAAGAAAGAGACGGATGATGAAACTACGGCAATAGGAAAAGAATTGCAAATGTTCATTGATCAATACAATTATATTTTAGAAAACTATTATGGTGATGTAGATAAAGAAGAGTTAATTCAAAGCGCAATTGGAGGAATGTTAAATTCTTTGGATGAATATTCGGGATTAATTGATAACACTTCCAATAGTTTTACAATTACATTGCAAGGAACATATGAAGGCGTAGGAATCGAAATTGCTAACGATGCAGAAGGTCATATAGTCATTCGTAAAGTATATGATGATACTCCAGCTGCTAAAGCCGGATTACGTGAGAATGACATTATTACTAAGTTTAATGATATGGATTTAACAGGGAAGAAATCTAATGAATTGGTTAATCTTATTAAAGATGCCAAGCAAATAAATTTGACAGTCAAACGTGATGAGGAAACTTTAACAGTCAAAGTAGAAAGAGAAAAAATTACTTTGAAATCTGTGAAATATGAAATGTTGGAGCATGACATTGGATATATTCAAATTAGTATTTTTGCTAATAACACTTATCAACAATTTAAAGAGGCATTGACTGATTTAGAAAATAGTGGAATGCAAAAATTAATTATCGATGTTCGTAGTAATGGTGGTGGATATTTAACAGCTGTTAGTGATATGTTAGGATTATTTATGGATTCTACTCATGTTATTTATCAGACAGAAGTAAAAGGCCATACAGAAAAGTATTATTCCAAGGGAAATACTAATAAAAGTTATCCGATTGTGATTCTACAAAATGAAATTAGTGCATCAGCTAGTGAAATCTTATCTTCTTCTTTAAAAGAAAACTTAAATGCCTATATTGTGGGTAGCAAAAGTTATGGAAAAGGTACGGTACAAGAGTTACAAAGAGTTGATGGCGTAGGAGAGTATAAATTTACGACCAAAAAGTGGTTGACTCCTAATGGTAATTGGATTCATGAAAAGGGCATAGAACCGGATTTGGAAGTTTATTTGGATGAAAGTTATTTAGAAAATCCGACAAGAGAAAATGATAAACAATTCCAAGAA
>CAYNOE010000610.1:0-282 GCA_964398745.1 uncultured Lachnobacterium sp. | reverse complement strand
ATTTACTATATATAAGGAAAGAAAAAAATATTCTTTCTTTTTTTTTAGAAAAAGGGTATACTAAATATAGATGGAGGAATTTATGCGAAATATATGTATAGGAGATAAGTATCAAATCCAGTGTTATAAACATAATGGCAAAATACATAGAGCATGGGATGAAGCAATTGTTTTGGATGTTCAAAATGATTATATTGTTTTTGGTAATAATAGAACATTGGTTATTGAAGCACAGGGTACTTGGTGGAAGACCAAAGAACCGGCCATTATGTATTTTTTTAA
>CAYNOE010000609.1:0-1546 GCA_964398745.1 uncultured Lachnobacterium sp. | reverse complement strand
GAGCCGAACTTCTGGCTTTCCTGCATGAGGCTGGATGAAAACAGCCTGTGTGAAATGACAATGGCAGATGAAACATACACCTATAAAAGCGTCCATGGCAGGACCTGCCCGGCGGAGATCCTGGAGGCGCTGGCGGCATTTAATGCGGAGGGGCGTCCGTTCTGGAAACCGATGCATATGCAGCCGCTCTACAGGAACCATGAATTTATAGCATTTAACAGTGGCAGAAGAACATATGAAGATTTTTACAATAACATGCTGGAACGCCCGGACTGCGGCAGGGATCTGTTTTCGCAGTGCGTGTGCCTGCCATCTGATATCAAGATGACGGAGGAGGAGCAGGACAGGGTACTGGAAGTGATGAGTAGATGTTTTGAATGAGAAAAACAGATGTGAAAATTGGTATTTTTTTATATGGATTTCTTACAGAAGTTGTGTTATATTATAAATAAATAATTATATATGAACAGAATATCAACAACTTATCCACAAATCATAGGGATGGGAACGAGCAGGAGGAAAAGCCATGACAAAGTTTGTAGGAGCAGAATACGTGATTGCATGCACGTTGATTGAATTGAAAAAGAAAGGAATTGAAAGAGTAAAGGTTGAGGATTTCTATAAATATGGAATCCAGATGCAAAAATATTCCAATAATGAAAATGTAGATGCTGTCTTTCTGGTTGCTTATCCATATCTTGAAAAGGCAATTTTTAATTTCTCAGATTATTTTCAGGTTAATGAGAATGAGGATGGAAAAGTGGAAAGCATTAGTATTGTGAAAGAAAAAGAGGTTACAGATTTAAATCACAGATTTGTAGGAAACATTCCACTAAATATTTTATCGGTGATGGATCGGGTATTACAGCAGATTGCAGCATAATAGAAAACGCAAATAGAGTGACTGGGCAGCCGGTGACTCTATTTTTCATGGAAAGGGAATATGGTACGGAAGATGGCAGGAAATAAACGTATTAAAGATCCGCTGTATGGATATATCCGTGTGGATGGCTGGATGGTGGATTACATGGATTCGCCGGAATTTCAGAGATTGCGGAATATCCGTCAGACGGGGTATGAATCTTTGTATCCGAGTGCATTGCACAACCGCTTTGTACATTCGCTGGGTGTGTTGCACCTGGGAAATAAAGCAGTGAAGAATTTTCGGAAAAATGTGGAACACAATTCTGGAATTGGAGAAGCACAGTGGAATAAATGGGAACAAACCTTTCAATTAGCATGTTTACTGCATGATGTGGGACATTCACCTTTTTCGCATACCGGCGAGGATTTTTATGAGCAGGAAGGGGATTTTCGTGAGATTTTAGAAAATAAATTCAAAAAGGAAGAATTGAATGGGCCAGGAAAACCTCATGAAGTGATGAGCGCACTGGTTGGACTTGATTTGATTAAGAAATATGATAAAAATCAGATGATAGATAGAGAATTATTTGCACGCAGCATTATTGGTGCAGGCTATCTGGAAACAGAGAAAAACCACTTATATGCCAATGCCATTATCGGTATGCTGAATGGTTCTGTGATT
>CAYNOE010000608.1:0-1548 GCA_964398745.1 uncultured Lachnobacterium sp. | reverse complement strand
CAGATTCTGCAGGAAAACGGGGATTTGAACAGACTCATGAATCATCCCAAAATTGACAAAGAGAAAAAAGTAAAAATAATAGAAGACATTTTTAAGGGACAGGTTTCCGATGAACTGGTTGGCCTGATGCGCATGATTGTGGAAAAGGATCATTACAGGGAAATCGGCAGCGTATTTTCATACTTTCTGGATACTGCCAAGGAGTATAAAAATATCGGAACTGCGTTTGTCACATCTGCCATGGAATTAAGTGGTGAGCAGAAAGCAGCAGTAGAAAAGAGACTGCTTGAAACGACAAAATATGTCCAGTTTGAAATGCATTATGATGTAGATGCCGCCTTAATCGGCGGAATGGTAATCCGGATTGGTGACAGGGTGGTGGACAGCAGTATCAAGACAAAGCTGTACGACCTGACTAGGGAATTATCAAAAATACAGTTGAAAGTAGGTGAGTGCGCTCCATGAATTTAAAACCAGAAGAAATCAGCTCGGTGATTAAAGAGCAGATTAAAAGATACGCATCCGAGCTTGAGGTTGCGGAGGTAGGAACCGTTATTCAGGTTGCGGATGGTATTGCACGTATCCATGGTCTGGAGAAGGCAATGCAGGGAGAGCTCCTTGAGTTCCCTGGAGAAGTATATGGTATGGTGATGAACCTTGAGGAGGACAACGTTGGTGCGGTGCTTCTCGGTTCCCAGAAAAATATCAACGAGGGTGATACTGTAAAAACAACGGGCCGCGTGGTTGAGGTTCCGGTCGGGGATGCAATGCTCGGACGTGTCGTAAATGCACTGGGTCAGCCGATTGACGGTAAAGGACCGGTTGCAACGGACAAGTACCGCCAGATTGAACGTGTGGCATCCGGTGTTATTTCCAGAAAATCCGTTGATACGCCATTGCAGACCGGTATCAAGGCAATTGATTCCATGGTTCCAATCGGACGCGGACAGCGTGAGCTTATCATCGGCGACCGCCAGACTGGTAAGACCGCTATTGCAGTGGATACCATTATTAACCAGAAAGGCCAGGGTGTGAAGTGTATCTATGTTGCAATTGGACAGAAGGCTTCCACCGTTGCAACAATCGTAAAGACACTGGAAGAGTACGGTGCGATGGCTTATACGACCATCGTTGCAGCTACTGCCAGTGAGCTGGCGCCGCTCCAGTACATTGCCCCGTATTCCGGCTGTGCAATCGGAGAAGAATGGATGGAGAACGGCGAGGACGTTCTGGTAATCTATGACGATTTAAGTAAGCATGCAGCAGCATACCGTACGCTGTCCCTGCTTCTTAAGAGAGCGCCGGGACGTGAAGCTTATCCGGGTGATGTATTCTATCTGCATTCAAGACTTCTTGAGCGTGCAGCAAGACTGGCAGATAAGTTCGGCGGCGGTTCCCTTACGGCGCTTCCGATTATTGAGACGCAGGCGGGCGATGTATCCGCATACATTCCGACAAATGTAATTTCCATTACAGACGGTCAGATTTATCTGGAGACAGAGATGTTTAACGCAGGTTTCCGTCCGGCAATTAACGCAGGTCTGTCAG
>CAYNOE010000607.1:0-1553 GCA_964398745.1 uncultured Lachnobacterium sp. | reverse complement strand
ATATGCTTGTTGAATTGGCAGCAGAAAAATACGTTGACGAAAATGCAGAAAACATCAACAAATACAACTGCCAAATACTTGATACAAAGTATTATCTTAACGGCGAAAGGATATTTGCTCTCGGTAAAAATCAGACCGGCGAATTACAAGCGGTTACCACAATTAAAAACTATACCACAGAACCGGTTGAAATGACTGTGCAGACCATGCGTGCAAAAGGAACAGATACATCTGTCATAGGATCAGAAAAAATATCCGTTGCTTCAGGTGAAACAAAGGAAATAACCTATACAGAAAATGCCGAAGGCTATTTGGAGAATGATAGAATTTATACAACGATTACTGACGAAAGCACTGCACAGCAATACAGTACATCAGAAATCAGCATCACGGCAGATGACTTTATAAATCCTGTTACAGCTCCGGCAGATTCAAACGAAACAACAAACGGTGCTCACGACCCGTCAATCGTGCAATTCCCAAATGATGATACGTACTATGTATATTCATCGCATCACCTTATTTTTACATCAAAGGATTTAATAAACTGGAAAAAGTATGACTTTACAAATAAAACAGTACAGCAAATAAGTCCGAAAACGTATAATTTTATTACAAATAATTATACAAACACAACCTGCAACGGAACCTATTGGGCGCCGGATGTTATTTATGTACCGCGCGACAGCCATCCGTATTGGATGTATATTTCCGTTTCGTGCGGACTGGGAGGACGTAATTCCGCTATATCACTTATGAAGTCCGACAATCCTTTATTCTGGGCTGACAGTTCATCTGATATTATAGATGCGGGTGTTGTATATGCCACAAAAGAAAGCAACAGCTATGTTACAAATGCAATAGACGCAAATATCTATTTTGACAGCAACAGCAATAAGCCATACTTTGTATGGGGTTCCTTCTGGGGCGGTATACAATCAGCCGAAATGAACGGTTCAATATCCGAAGCTCCGTATGCAAGGCAATTTGAATATGACGGGGAGCAGGCATTTATATCTGCCGAAAACGGAGCAGCTGTCATTGCCGCTTCATATAACGAAAACGGTGCATTAACAGCCGCAAAAATTTATAACATTGCTAAGGGTGAAAACAGCGTTGCAGTTGACGCAAAGAAAGGCGACAAGCTTTTTGCATGGGATAATATAAATTCAATGCAGCCTGTAGTTGAGTATTCATTAACGGTTACCGGTGATGAGGGTAATAAGCGTACGGAATACAACGGCGACGGATTTTTAAGTGCAATTAACTATACATCGGATTCAACAATACTTTCAACCTCCGCAAGCACAAAAAATTCAATCTTTACACAGAAAAACGGTGTTGCCGGACCGGAGGGTGCATGGATGTTCGAGCATAACGGCTATCGCTATGCATTCACATCATACGGTTGGCTCGGCTCAAACTATAATACAAGAGTTGCAAGAAGCTCCCTTTCAGAGCCGTTTGCATCATCTAAACTCGTTGACGCCAACGGCGTTGACATGAGTACCGAGTACTCTAAAGGCGGTCTTACAAAGGATAAAATTTCAGGT
>CAYNOE010000606.1:0-1553 GCA_964398745.1 uncultured Lachnobacterium sp. | reverse complement strand
ACTTGATTTCGTTATTGTTAATAAAAGTGGGCAGCTGCAATTACAGAATCTACACTGCCGGTTTTGTTTCCTAAGAAAGGATTCTGTATAAAAGAGCTTTGCTTTTTGGCTTTATTCCGCAACCATCCATTTCCAAAGGAATCCCTTTTTATATTTCGCCATCTCTTCCCTTGCTCATGCAAGATCCGGAGCTTTTTTTAGATTAAGAAAATCCTTTTTTAATATCCTGCGGCACGTCCAGTCCTTTTATTTTTGCCACGGCATGCATATCGTTTGTCCAGTTGCTGCCGCGTCTTTTTGCTTTTTCAAACAGTTCTACCGTCCGTGCATAGTTCTGCGGTACCCAGTCTGCGCCATTGAAATAAAGTTCGCCCAAGCGGTTATAACAGCCAAAGTCTTCGATATAACTTGTCATACCTAAAGTTGAAGTAAGAGTGTAGAACCAGTCCACTTGTGGGGGCTGGTTTTTAAATAAATATTATACTTGAAATTATTATAATTTGAAGTATAATATTCACAAGGGGATGGTGGCAGATGAAAAAATTTATTGATAGGCAGGAAGAGCTTGATTTTCTGGAAAAAGAATACAGGCGTGACGGTTCCTCTCTTGTTATTCTATACGGAAGGCGAAGGGTAGGAAAAACCGCACTTACAAATAAATTTATGGAGAATAAACAGGCAGTCTATTTTTTGGCGACAGAGGAAAATGAAAGCCAGAACAGGGTGGCTTTTAAAAATATCGTTGCGGAACAGACGGGCAATGAGCTGCTGATGAATGCCAGCGTGGATAACTGGGAAATGATTTTTAAAGTATGGATGGATGATTATGCATTTTCCGGTGGAAAAAAATTATTGATTATTGATGAATTTCAATATCTTGGGAAAGCGAATCACGCTTTTCCTTCTATTTTCCAGAAAATATGGGATACGAAACTGAAGGACAGTGATGTCATGATAGTTCTTTGCGGTTCACTTATTTCTATGATGGAAAGCCAGACGCTTGCGTATTCCAGTCCTTTATATGGAAGGAGAACGGGACAGATTAAGCTGAAACAAATACCATTCAGGTATTATCATGAATTTTTTCCCGATAAGGGTGAAAAAGACCTGATTGAGTATTATGCCATAACCGGAGGGGTTCCGAAATATATTGAATTATTTTATGATTCACCGGATATTTATGAAGCAATAGCAAACAATGTATTGTCAAAATCAAGCTTCCTGTATGATGAACCTAATTTTCTGCTGCAGCGTGAAGTGAGTGAAATTGGGAGTTATTTTTCGATTATTAAGACGATTGCGGCCGGGAATCAGAAACTTTCCAAAATAGCCACGACTCTTGAGTTGAAACAGACGGGACTTACCAAATATCTGAAAACCCTGATTAATCTTGATATTTTAGAGAGGGAGGTTCCCGTCACGGAGGACAATCCGGAAAACAGTAAGAGAGGATTATACAAAATCAAAGATAATTTTATGCTTTTTTGGTTTCAGTTTATTTTTCCGAATCTGAGTTATATTGAATCCGGACATGCCGAACTTGCAATGAAAAA
>CAYNOE010000605.1:0-1554 GCA_964398745.1 uncultured Lachnobacterium sp. | reverse complement strand
CCCCTGTATACATTTGCTCGCATCAGCTGCATGTTCCTGATTCAAGTATACATCAGTTATGGCTTCCGCGAAAGTCTCTGTGTAGGAAATTCCGCCGTCCTTTTGTACGGCAAGTGCATATTCGGAGATGCTGCGGCAGAAACTTTCATAGTCCTCTCCCTTATGCGTCTGTTCCCAAGTTTGGTACGCCTCTTTCAGAACAGCCTTTGGCACTGTCTGTCTGCTGCTTAATGAATCCGTAATGTACATATTATATGCATCCTGATTTTCCTCGGTAATATAATAAATATCATCTAAACCAAACTCTTCCATTGTATGTACATTTAAAAGTTGGTGTCCCAGTTCATGGACGACAATTGCGGAAATATCCATGTTCTCTGGCCAGTATCCCTGTTTGGCACCGTCTTTGCATTTTTTTAAAAGAGTATCCCTCTGTAAAAAAGAAGGGGCATAAAGCACAATTTCATGTTTTACCACAAAAGGACAGACCGCCAGTTCACCGTTAATAACAAACTCACGGGATTCTGTCTTTGCAATGTTTCCGTCTGCATAATTGTCCGGGTTTCCAAGTGTGACATTGGTAAGCGTTCCCTGAAGGCACGGATAGGTTTCATACATATAGGAAAATGCACGCTTTACATCTTTTGCCGTTTCTTCATCCATTTCCCCAAGATTTACGGCAAATATTCCAAACTCATCTTCCATCTGTTTTTCTATTTCTTTCACTCCGGGGTTATCGTATTTCTCCCGCTGCTTTATCCCGTATTCCGCAATTTCCTTACCAGCCTCCTTTTTTGAACCTATATATGCGTATACCTGCCCGCTGTAATCAATGGCGGTCACGCGCCCCTTTTTTAAGGAATCTGCACTCCACTGCGTACTTTGCTTTTCCGTTTCCCTGCTTTCCGGCGGTGTATCCTGTTTTTTTAATAAAAACAGAATCATTCCCGCCAGAAGTAAAATTAAGGCAAACAGCAGCCCCATAATAATTTTCATTTTTTTCATAATGAATCAACCGTGATGGAAAGGAATCCTTTAATATCGTCAAGTGTAAGGCTTCGTTCATAGTCTGTTACCGTTGCTTCCACAGAATAAATCCATCCGCTTTCAGAAAGCCCGCAGGCTGCTGTGACGTACTGGACCTGCTTTCCATCGATGTCTTTTTCCGAAATAGCATAATAATATGTTCTGCCGCTGACCTCCACCGTTTTTATTTTGGCATTATCATAATTCCAGTCATCTGAAATTACTGATCTGGCATCCTCAAAAAAATCTTTTGTCACACTGCAGGATACGCTTACATAATCATTGGTCATGTAATCATCCGAATAATAGTCTTTTTCCTCTGAAACATAAACTTCATCAGTTTGTGCATAAAATCCTTCCGGAACCGGAAACGTAACCGTAAAGTCATCCGTTGTTATGCTGCCCTGTGACCGTCTCTCACCCACGTTGATTTGCGGTTCCCATGCCAACAGATCTTCCTCAGTGCTGTCTGGTTTATCTGTTTTTTCTGCGGATCCAATTATCTGCGCAAAAACATTTAAGAAATCC
>CAYNOE010000604.1:0-1555 GCA_964398745.1 uncultured Lachnobacterium sp. | reverse complement strand
GGGGGCTTACGCTGACAGACAAAACACATGCCATATGTCCTTACTGCGGCCAGACGTTTCTGGTTGATGAAGCAAAAGGAACCGTAATTAATATCAATATAGATTATGAAGATGTGAAAGAGGTAAAAAAGACCATCAGTTCCACCAAAAAGATGCTGGTGGTGTTTCTTGTTATTATGATTATAATCGTACTGGGAATCCTGGGCGTAAACCTTGCGGCAAATTTTTCCGTACTTTCTTCCTCGGACAGGGATGCAGCGTTTGAAGAAAACGGGGAGCTTCTTGCCATTTTCTGTAAGGATATTTTTGGAAAGGAATATAAGGATATTACAGATGAGGAGTTTGCAGGTATCCACTATATCCGTTATGACAGTGACAGGGATGTAAACGACGGGTTTCATGTGATTAAATACAGTTTTACCAATTATGAGGACTGTGAGAGCGAGGAAGCATTTCAGGATACCATAGAAACATGGACGTACCACAGCAGTAAAGCAAGCTGGCCGTCGGATTTTACGATGTTTACCGGACTGACAAGGATAGACAACATTAACGCACTGTGGCTTTCCCAGATGGAATATTCCCAAAAGGCAAAAATCAGTTTTATTGAAACGAGTGAGTCAGTTAAGAATGTAACAGCCTGCTTTGAACCTGAGTACGTCAAAGTGCTTCATATGGGCGCACAGAACGGAAGCCTGGAAGGAATTGGGGAATATAAAAATCTGGAAGAAATTGTGGCGGACGGTTATCCCGGCCCGGACGGGACGCTGGATATTACGGGAATTGGAAACTGTACCCACCTGAGGAAAATATATTTAAAATCCGGTACGGTCAGTGCAGGACTGGAGGAACTGGAAAAGCTGGCCAGCGTCAGAAGCCTGTATGTCAGCGGGGCAAAGCTAAAGGACAGTGCTTTTCTGGAGAAAATACCAAAGCTGGAAGAACTTTATACAGAAATCGGAGAGAGTGGGGACGTCTCCATGCTGGCCAGCGTACCAGGCTTAAAAAAACTTTTTTTTATGGATAATGGAAAAGTTGAAATAGAATCCCTTCTTGAAATGAAACAGCTGGAAGAAGTAAACCTGGACATTGTCCGGGAGGAACAGCTGCAGAAGCTGCAGGAGCTGACCAGTCTGAAGGCATTAGACCTCAGACTGAAAATTTTTGGCAGGGCGAAAAATCCCGTTGATGTGTCAAAACTGGCGGGGATGCCAAAACTGGAAAAGCTTACAATTGAAGATTTCTGGGGAAACGGCATCACCGGTATGGAATCCGTTTTTAATAAACCGGGCATGAAGGAGATTTATATTGGGCATGGGGGAATCATCCCGGACATGACGAAGCTGTTTTTAAATCCGGACCTGCTTGAGGATAATTTGTCGGTTGAGAAAGTCAGGATGATGGAGTGGACAAGTGAAAAAGATTCCAAAAAGGATGGGAATTTTGATATCCTGCTGCATTATCCGAATTTAAAGAAGCTGGATCTGGGAAGATGCGGGATAGACGATATTGGCTTTCTTGCCACGCTCCAGAATCTGGAGGATATTGACCTGCA
>CAYNOE010000603.1:0-1557 GCA_964398745.1 uncultured Lachnobacterium sp. | reverse complement strand
GTTTTATAGTATAGAAATAATGAATGGCAAAGAAAACAGTTACGTATTATACTTTAATATTAAAGCAAGTGATGAATTAAAATTACTACAGGAAAAAATTTATAACATACTTCCAAATGAAAAATATAACCCCAATAAATTTCAATTTCATATTACCATTACTATTGATAAAGATTATGAAAGAATAATTAGAATTAAAAATAAATTAGAGAAAAAATTTACCCCGTTTGATTTAGAAGTATTAAGTATTGGTTTATTTGAAATATATCCAGCTAATTTGATTAAAACAATTAATTGTAAGGAGTCCTAATAAAAGCCGACTCTTTTTTGATTAGAATTTTAAATGACAGGAATATTTTAAAAAAACTATCATATAAAAAGAGCCTAAATCTTTATATGATTTAGACTTAAAACCAAATTACAAAACTATTTTTTATTATCTATATTTTTGATTTCTGTATCGTATAATTCTTTATACTGTTTACAATTTTTTAAAAGTTGCTTATGACTTCCTTCTGCTATAATTTTACCATCATCAAGCATTAAAATCCTATCAGCATTTTGTATTGTAGACAAGCGATGTGCAATTATCAAAATCGTGTATTCTTTTTGTAAGTTATCTATAGCCTGTTGTATTTTTTCTTGAGTTTCATTGTCTAATGCACTCGTAGCTTCATCAAATAAAATTATTTCTGTCTTTTGAACAAATGCTCTCGCTATTGCCAACCTTTGCTTTTGACCACCAGACAATGTAATTCCACCTTCGCCAACAACAGTATCATATTTATCTGGTAATGATTCTATATAATCGTCTAAACATGCCATTTTACATGCTTCTTCCATTTCCATATCGGTCAAGTTTTCTTTTACTAATTTCAAATTGTCCTTAATACTCATGTTAAATATATATGGATTTTGACTTACAATAGTAATATTCCCCCTAATAGAATCCTTATCTAATTCTTTAATATTAACTCCATCAATTGTTATTGTTCCTTCATAATTATCATACATTTTACATAAAAGATTAAAAATCGTAGTTTTACCTGCACCACTTTTTCCTATAAACGCAACAGTTTCATTTGCTTTAACTTTGAAATTACAATTATTAAGAACATTATTTTTATCATATTTAAACGATACATTTTTAAACTCAAAATCTCCATGCACATTATTTAAATGCTTTTCTCCAAATACTTCCTTTTCATATTTACTATCTTCAAAAACATCAAATATCCTTGAAGCAGATAAATTAAATTTTTTCATAAGTTCGTGAAATCCTGTTATATTTTGAACCAGACTATTATATCTGTTTCCAAAATTAAATATGACAACTCCCATGGCAATACTCATTGAACCTGAATTAATAGATAACCCAATTATTAAGATCATTAAAAAATATGACATTTCCGACCAATACCATCTAACTATTAAATATGATAGATTGGTATTCTCCATTTTATAGTGTTCCATATTTAATTTTTCAAATTTATTTCTTAATTCATTTAAAAAACTTATCTCTCCATTTAACATTTTAATATCTTCTGCTCCGCGTAC
>CAYNOE010000602.1:0-1557 GCA_964398745.1 uncultured Lachnobacterium sp. | reverse complement strand
GTGAAACTATGGTACAGATGAAAAATACTGGTAATGTGATTTCAGTTTGAATGATAGAATTAAGCACTGTATAAAACCTCCCTGAGTAATGGTTTTGTTGATGGTGTATGTATGGCAGAATGTACTATCTGCCCTATCTGGTTTTGCATAATATGATCACGATAACAAGTTCCGTATTTGGAAAATGTTGTGGGGAATGCCCCGGTTTCTGATAAGATGTGACTAAGCCACAGGGGTGCAGTACCGGGAATTTTAATTTCCATCAGTATTTTTTCCGGAGAAATTACTGGCTGACCATAATCTCCAAGGCATAAATCCAGGTCTGTATCACGCCAGCGGATACCAGTATCAAATGTAATCCGTAAATCCGGTTCTGAAATTCCAGCAAATGCTGTGCGTTCATAGGCAATAAATACTTTTGGTTTTGAATGATAAGTTTTCTGAAACCATTTGATTTCCTTTTCAATCTGTGTTTCATTGATATCCGCTGTACTGCCGCACAGAAACGGTTTTGCATAATATGCATCTGCAGTTATCCGCCGTTTGTAAACGACACCATCATATTTTTTCTTTAGTTCAATAAAGACCATTCCGTCTTCTGCCGGGACTCCGTAGCTGCGAACGCGCAGTTTTTCTTTGTAAACCGGTTTTTCAATGGATGTGCGGATCAGTTTCCAGTCATCCGTATCATAGTATATGTTGCAGACAGTATACTTTCCGTATGTATCTGCCTGCATATGCTGTTTCATGGTGTCAAGAAGAACTGCCTGCTGCTCCCTGGTTATCAGGTATTTTTTTTCATAACGCTTGAAGCAGCACTGGATAGAATTTGACATAACAGATACCTCCTTTATGCGGTCATCATAATATGCTAACCTAAAGAGAAGTTAAAGTGTTTTCTGCAGGTTTTTTAACAGCCGGACAACTTTATCCCTGTTTTTTGCTGTTTTCATGTATCCGGGAAGATGGTCCGCTTGTGTCCGCATGGTTCCTTCCATATGGGGTTCTTCCCTTAAATCTGCACTCAGGTAATCAATCAGATAGGCAAGATGTTCACGGTTCATCGCCCATACGGGCTTACCATTTAAATATGCCAGAAAGTAAAGTTCATAATCAAAAAACGGATCATGGGCATTGCGAAAATCACCATATGCTATACTGCCATATGTCTTTTTTAGAATTTTGCCTGGCATTTTATGTCCGCAGAACGGGCAGGAAACAATAAGTATAGGATAACGCTGTTTCTTTTTGTCTATAATATTTACCCTATAAAACCGTCCGCATGATTCACACAGATTCTCAACATCATATTTGTATTGTGTAAGTTTCTTCGTTGTGGTATGATAACAGCTTGTACACCAGAAAAGTGCAGTACCCTGGTCGGAAGTTACCACACCGGGACCGCTGCATTTGGGGCATTTAACATAAATTTCGGGTTTATTGATACCATAAATGGAATAAGCATAGTATGGCTTATCAATTACGCGCTTCATGAGTATTTCCCTTCCTATTCTGTCAAGCCTAAATCTATTGATTTTACTGGCTTTGACGATTTTT
>CAYNOE010000601.1:0-1557 GCA_964398745.1 uncultured Lachnobacterium sp. | reverse complement strand
TCTGACCCGACAGTGCACATTCATATTCCGATACATCCAAATCCATAATTTCACACGCTCTTTCTTTGGTTATGCCAAGTGAATGTATCAGTTTGTCTATAGAAATAATTTTCATCTCCTGCCTGCCAAATTCTATTCCCTCCTGCCTGCCATATTTTAGTCCCTCTCGCCTTCCATATTCAATCCCATCCTGTCTTACTTGATCAAAAATTTCACACATCTGCCCCATTCCTTTCGTTTCACTCTTTAAAAAATGTACCCGGTTTACTAATTTCGGAAAACTGGCACTCTCGTTTTCTGGCACCGTATGCCGCATGTAGTCCTGCAGCTTTTCCTGCACTTTGCTTTGACCATCTTTTGATGATAGATTAAAGTAAATCTCTGTTGTACCGTCCCGATAGCGCTTCCTATTCCAAACCAGCGGTTTTCCACATTTCAGGAAATCTTTTTGTGTTATAAAAATCTGCCACAAGTCTGATAATTCCTTGTACTTTAGCCCGGTGTCCAACAACGTTGTATCAATACAGGCACGGCAGTATCTTGTTCGTAATATATGTTCGTCGTTATCTTTGTTTTGCAATTCAAGGTGAATCCGTGTGCCGTCCTCCTCCACTGCGTACAAATCCAATACTACGGAATGTCCCAGAATCTGCCGGATACTGTACTGGCTCTTAACCTCACAAATATGCCAGCGTCTCCCCGTCAAAAGATTTAGAAATTCTTCCAAGACTTCCGGTTCTTCCAAAACCTTCCCGGCAAATACATCACTGGTCAGATTTAACTCCTGTATTTTTTCTCTCTTTTCTTCCCACGTTAAACATTCTCCCAATTCCTGTTCTACGCCCCCCGTATATATTTGTTATCATCTTATTGTAGTTTTATTATATATGCGTTACACATGTAATGTCAAGGGTTGTTTTCCGCTGATTTAGGCGTTTTTCGACGGAAATGGTTGAGTTAAGAATGTGATTCACAAGCCGGCCTTTTCACGACAAAAAGCAATGAAACTATGAACATCAATATAAACGCAGCTGTAAGCACATAGTTATTCAGCACGTGAAACAAAGGATTCTCCTCATTCCAGACATCTACAAATTGTTGAAAATTCGCAGCAATATCATAGATAAAATGAAGCAGCATTGGAACAAGTATATTATGAGAATACAGATAAACAGATGCAAAAACAAATCCAAATATTCCGGTTACGATGAATTTGTCAATGGCATCCCCAAAATTGTCACATTCCATAGCGTGAATCAATCCAAAAATGATAAAAGAAACAATTGCATAAATCAATCTGCACAACCAGTTCTTCTTCTTTTTATAGTTGTAACCCTCCAGCAAAAAAGCGCGGAATGTTAATTCCTCCCAGAAACCTGTTGTAATTTGCTGACATATTAAGCACGAAAACAATATTACAAACGTAGTGTCAATGAAGGAACCTATTCCTATGGCAATTACAATTGTGAGCAAAATTGTATATAAAATCAAGCCGCTGCCGGCACGGATTCCATCTTTAAAATTCGTAAAATTAATTACATCAGTCCATTTTTCCTT
>CAYNOE010000600.1:0-1560 GCA_964398745.1 uncultured Lachnobacterium sp. | reverse complement strand
TATTCTCCGGTGACATTGAAGTAGATTTGAACAAATAATCATACAAACCACAAGGAGGAACACCATGGACGAAAAGACTATGATTGACGATTTGGTGAAAATGCTGGATTGTGGCATGAGCCAGGGCGTTGGACATATCAATGTTGATACGAATGATACGGAGTCAAACAACGTTCAGACAATGGGGTGCACGGATTGCTCCAGAACCCCTCTGGCATGCAGTGTTCCCACTCTTCATCAAGGACTTGATGATTACAGCGGTCGTGAAAACGACAACGAAAATAAATAAAACAGGAGGAAAAAACTATGGCAGCATCAAACGCACAGGTTGACAACTTGGTTGCTTTGCTGGATGGCTATGCAACAAAAGGCGGTCATCACTTAAATGTAAACGTACTCAACAGGGATACCTTATTGGACGCTCAGAAGCATCCTGAGAACTATCCCCAGCTGACTATCCGTGTATCCGGATATGCTGTTAACTTCATTAAGTTGACACCGGAACAGCAGGCAGACGTTATCTCACGTACTTTCCACGAAGCAGTATAATCAGCTTACGAAACCCCTGACAGTTCTTTTGTCAGGGGTTTTTTTATACTTTGTAAATCAAGAAAGACTGGCTTTTTTTAAGTGTTCTGTGTATACTGTTTTTGTAAGCATATATACTCATATTTATAATTATAGACGGAAAGAAGGATATACCATGAAAGGAAGAATACATTCTCTCGAAAGCTTCGGCACTGTGGACGGACCCGGCGTGCGTTTTGTTGTTTTTGTGCAGGGCTGCCCTATGCGCTGTGCATATTGCCACAATCCGGACACATGGTCCATGACAGGCGGCACCATGATGGAGCCTGCAGAAATTATCGAGCAATATGAGCGCAATAAAGGATTCTACAAAGACGGCGGCATTACCGTGACCGGCGGCGAGCCTTTGATGCAGGTGGATTTTCTAATTGACCTTTTTTCTCTCGCCAAAAAAGATAACATCCACACCTGCATAGACAGTTCCGGAATTGCTTTTAACCGCAGCAATACGGAATTTATGGAAAAGATGGATAAACTGATGACTTTGACCGATTTGGTAATGTTAGACATTAAGCACATCGATGAAGAAAAGCACAAAGAACTGACAGGACAGTCCAATGTTAACATCCTTGATTTCTGCAAATATTTGGATGAAAAAGGTGTGGCTATGTGGATTCGCCACGTTGTTGTCCCCGGAATCACGGATGACGAAACATACCTGGAACAACTTGGTTACTTTATCGGACAATTCCACAATTTAAAAGCCCTGGATGTCCTTCCCTACCACACCATGGGAGAAAAGAAATATGAGTCCCTTGGCATTCCTTATAAACTTCACGGCGTTCCCGCCATGGACAAAAACAAGGTCGTGGAAAAGAAAGCCGTGATACTGGAAGGCGTTAAAAAACGCCGTGCCGAAATGTCATAAACAGTGCTGCCCCAAACAATATAACAAAGACTTAAGTTTCCACATTCTGTATGGCGGCAGCCGGAGCATGTATTTGATTCCATAAAGGACCGTGTAAAAACGCT
>CAYNOE010000599.1:0-1567 GCA_964398745.1 uncultured Lachnobacterium sp. | reverse complement strand
TCAACCGATTTTATTTCCATATAAAAATCACCTGCTTGTCATTATAACCTATTTAATTAAGTTTTGCAAATCTCCTAAATATTATTAAGAATTTTACAAAACTTATAAAAAAGTAATTGTATTTAAATACATTTTTGTGTATTATATTATTAGTAAGTGTTATCAAGGAAACGATAACGCCTTGCATTTTGAAATGTTTGACGCTATACCATTACAGGTTTAGCGTCTTTTTCTTATACTATTCGAAGTATTACAACAAACAGCATAATTATAATTAACAAAAGAATTAATAATATAAATATTAACATAAATATTACAGACTCTCTCTTCATTACTACCGCCTCCTAATTTCCAAAACCCCCTAATTTAAAAACTAGTTGTAATGTACTTATAAGATTTGTAGCAAGGCGCTAAGTTCCTTGATAACGAAAAGTTATTATAATTATATTTTTAAATATTACAAGCGATTCGACACACTTTGACAAAACCTTTTTATATTAAGTCATAAAAAAAGTAGATTTCTCTACTTTAAATACATAACTCTATTATTTACTTTATAAACAGAAATGGATCCTTGATAACCATATATATCTTCACCATTATTACTAAATTTAAATTTATCAAATTTAACATTAATATTTAACATAAAATAAATTTCTAACCTTGGATATTGTCCATAAATAGTCCCACCATCATAAATAAGAGTAGGGTTATTAAAATTATAAGGATAGTCCTCACGGTTATCAACTGAAGACATTATAACAATTGGTAAAATTTTCTCATCATCAACTGCTTGTTTTAAAGTATAATAATTATCATCTAAATTCAAAGAAAAATCACTAAAAATTGCACCGAAACCATAATTACCAAAACTATATACAATCTTGATAATAGAGTTGCCATCACCTACAGCATTATGAATTAATTCAATTTCATTAATTCCATTGGAAGCTGTAATATCATCAGTAATTTCATTATCAAGTCGTTCTCCTTGTAAAGATAATGAATAGTAATTACCAGTATAATACAAATAGGTATGTAATGAATTTATATCTATATCTTGATTTGATTCGGTATCATATATAGCAAGTTTATCAATAAATCCACCTGTTCCCGTAACTGGAAATCCACATTTTCCATTTGACCCACTTTCTTGATAAGTACAAGTTCTTGCGATAGTATTCAAGGAACCATCGCCATAATCAAACTTAGATGTTTCAAATTCTAATATACATACAGTTGGTTTATCTATCTCACTCAAGGTAGCCTTCCATGTTTCTGGATTCCATGTTAACACTCCACCATTTGTACACTCATAACCTTTAAACTTATGGCCTTCTTTTGATGGAAAGCCTTCTCCTTTATATTTTTCTCCATCTAGTTTTACTGCTAAGGTTACATCTCCATTATTTTTATTTGGTATTTTGCCTTGTATTATATTAAATTCCTTATGTGTATTAAATGTTGCAAAACTTTTGCTATATGCTAAAATACCCCCCCCCCATGACACATATAAACAGGGCGATTAGGAGGTATTTTAGACTTTTTTCTTTTTTAAATTTTTTCA
>CAYNOE010000598.1:0-1568 GCA_964398745.1 uncultured Lachnobacterium sp. | reverse complement strand
CCTGCTGATTTTTTTTGCTCTTATTGTTCTGCACGAATTGATTCACGGTGCAATCTGGGGATTTTTTGCTCCGGGACATTTTCATGATGTCGAGTTTGGCATTATATGGTCTGCCCTTACCCCGTATTGTACCTGTACATCGGAGTTAAAAAAATACCAGTATATCGTGGGGGCGCTTATGCCGACGGTGCTTTTTGGTTTTTTGCCGGCGGCAGCGGCCATCGGAATGGGAAATGGCGCCCTCTTTTTATTATCCATATTTATGATATTAGGTGGAGGCGGTGATTTTCTGATAGTAGGGAAACTGTTAGCGTATCGGACAAAGGCAAAGGATGTTGTGATTTTAGACCATCCAAGCGAGCTGGGACTTATAGTTTTTGAAAGGGATTTATAAGGGCTGCGGATAAAGAGCAGAACGGCAGTGACTACCGGGCTTCATCGATATTACTGAAAGACCACGCGTGGATATTGATTTCGATAACCGGAGTACCGCAGTATTCGCAGACTTTTGCGCCGAGGGATGAAAGGGGTGCGCCGCAGTTCGGGCAGTTTACACCGAGGGCGTAATCCAGTTCATTTTCCACGATATCACGATTTTGAATGTAAATCAGGTCGATATTATATCTTGTCTGGTATTTATATTCTTTTGAGCCTTCTTTTACCGCTGAAGAATTTCCGCCCTGTGTAATATAGTGATAGCACTCCACAGCAGACTGGAAGGTAATGACACACCTTCCTTTTGTCTTTTTGTACTGGGTGATTTCTGTCCGGTGCAGTTTGATTTGCTCAAAATGTTCGTGCAAATCCCTGGCGGAGAGCATCTGAATTTGGTTGTCCAGATGATTTTTCAGCTCGGTATTGTCATCCCGCAATAATGAAGGATTGCGCTCAGATATGGCGCGCAGATAATCCGTCAGTACATTTTCTGCTCGCTCTTTCATTTCATCATATTGAAAATCCGGGAAATCGGAAACAATCTGGGGAAGGAGAAGGCTTGTCATGGCAGATATGGATTTTGGTGTTTCGGAATATTCCTGTTGCATTTTTTGTGCTACTTTGGAAATATCAGGGGTGCCAAAAATTTCCTGTGTCTTCTTTCGGATATAATGAATTCCACAGAAAATAGCGCCAATCACAGCCAGAATCAGTATTAAGAGAATGATAATCGGTATGTATGCCATAGGCTCTCCTTTTTTTGTAATTGGTAATAGTATATTCATTTTTTTCGGGTATGTCAATCGCTTAATCATTTTTATAGGAAACGATATGATATCGCGGTATGAACAAAAATGACTAAGCGCTTGACATGAGTTTCTTTTTCTAAAGGGTATTTATAGGGCAAGAAAAAACAATTTAAAATCGGCACATCTATAAATATAAACATAAAAAGAGAATGTTTCTCTGGAAATAATTATTTTCCTCGAAGCATTCTCTTTTTATATATCACACTCGAATCTCTTTACAAGGTTAGCAACACACAGTCTTGGAAAGAAAAAAATTATCTTTTAACAACAAACTGCGCATTATTAATTGCTGACTCCGTTTGTGTATCAAATAATACTTTGATG
>CAYNOE010000597.1:0-1570 GCA_964398745.1 uncultured Lachnobacterium sp. | reverse complement strand
TATTTCTCCTCGTGCAGATAAGTATGGCGGAACGGTTTGATGGAAGGTGCAAGGTCAATGGCTTTCTCATAATCTGCGGCATTTAATCCGAGTGTTTCTGCAAAGTCAAAAAATCCGGTATCCGTAAAAATAGTATGCACCCTTTTAAAGCGGTGGTTCTGTACAAGGCTCATCAGATAAGTGGCAATACCAACCTGGATACCGTGGAGCTGCGGAACTTCCAGCATTTTATCCAGTGCATGGGAAATTAAGTGCTCGCTGCCGCTGGTAGGTGCGCTGTTTCCGGCAATTTCGTTTGCAACCCCGCTCATGGCAAGGGAGTCCAGCAGTTCTTTTAAAAACAGGTCGTCTTTTATACTTTCAAACGGGGTCCGAACAAAGCTGTTGACCGCTTTTTTCGCAATCATCATTGCAAAATCATTTACTTTTGTATAACCGTTCTGTTCCTCATACAGCCAGTCATATAATGCGGTAATCTTTGAAACCATGTCTCCGATACCAGAATAAAGAAAGCGTTCCGGCGCGCTTTTGATGACTGCGGTATCCACAATAATTCCAAACGGCATCCGTGCAGGAACGGAGTTACGTCTGCCGTCAATTAAAAGGGAGGCGCTTGCACTGGAAAATCCGTCGCTTGATGCGGAGGTCGGAACACTGATAAACGGAAGCTTCCGCAAAAATCCGCAGTATTTTGCAGCGTCTATCACTTTGCCGCCGCCAAGCCCGATGACCGCCTGCGTTTTATTTGGCAGGGAAAAAGCAAGCGCGGTGATATCTTCCAGGCGCACGGAATCCAGCTCCTGGTATTCCAGAACTTCTATTTCTGCTTCATGCAGGGATTCCATGACCGTGTTTCCAAACATATCAATTAATCCGTTTCCGAAATAGATGACAACTTTTTCAATATCATTTTCTTTTAAATAGGTTCCCATTTTGCTTAAGGCATTGCTCTCTACTTTTAAAAATGCCGGAATGGCAATGTATTCATTGTTGATTTGTCGCATGGTTGTTTGTCCTTTCTATGGTTATATCCCCAAAAAATCTGCAGTAGATCCTGAGAAATGTTTTCCTGTTCCAGTACTGATCATTTCATCAACCTCTGCCATGGCAGCCCTTGTGTCTTCATTAGGCGTAAATTTCGGATGAACTGCAAGACCAGACATTTCTCCGATATTTTCCAGAATATTAATGACAAATATCAGTTTGTCCTCTGGCAGACGGTCAATCATATTTTTGGCAATTTCCTGATAACTCATGGTATATGCGTCCTTTCCTGATTATTGTGTGTGATCTGATGATGTTTATTTCTTTTTTCTATCGCTTTTAAAAATTTTATCACAGTTTCAGAAATTATTCCAGTAGAAAAAGATGTTCATTTTGCATACCGTTTGTGTTAATATAAAAATAAATGTAACTATTCAGAATCCCCTGGAATAAGATAAGCAGAGTCTTCATGCTTGCATGTAAGAGCCTGTTATCTTATTCCAGGGTGGCTCGAATAGAGCCACCACCCCGTATATGAGCAAAATTAGTTACGAAGTAACGGGAAAGCACGACTGGTCGTGCGGTT
>CAYNOE010000596.1:0-1572 GCA_964398745.1 uncultured Lachnobacterium sp. | reverse complement strand
AAATTACAGGCAATATTTCTGCGCAGGAAGAGAAACAGTTCCTGGATGAAATATATGGACTTCCACACATGCAGTTAATTCAGAAGTATGTGAAACCAAACGGTTATATCGGAAGCGGTATGCATAGCTGGGATAACTGGCGTGGTACCGTACTCCATGAAACGCCCCTGCAGGATGGGGAGACGGCTGCCAGACTGCTTTGCTATTATGCGATTCCGAAGGAACATCCGATTGTAGAAAATTTTGTGAAAGCGATGCGCGATGAGAAGATTTTGAAGCAGGAGTTTTCTTATATTCCGCCGGAGATTGAGCGATACAACAACAGATGGATCGGTATCCATAACGGCAACTGTCTCGGCGCATTACTGTACACGATGCAGGCGATGCTCGGGTATGGTGATGATTTTGATGATCTGATAGAATTTCAGCAGATCGCGCTGAAAGGGTTCGAGCGGGTCTTACAGATATCATCATTGGATGAAATTCTGAAAAAGAGAAGGGGAGTGGAGAAGAAATATAAACTTCCTTATCTTGAGTCGGACGAATATTTCCCGAATGGCTATACATTAGAGACACTGGCATATACCAGGGCATGGAGAACGGAAAAAAATGTCCGGATGCTCGCGGATGCACTCAACCATATAAACAAGATTATGAAACCGGACAATCAGATGCATGTGAAGGTAAAAAGCAGGTATTATGCGCCCTGCTTTGCGCTTGTGACACCAATCAGGGCATTTTCTGGAAGCGATATCTGCGGCGACAAACAAGGAAGGGGTACTGAAAATGAACCTTGCGAAGCCGCATAACAAGCGTTACTCACCTATGAAGATAGAATATCCTACACCATATGTTGATGTAAGGCTGGAAGAAAGTTATAAGAATGGTTATGGTCTGGATTGTGATTTGACATTTTGGGCAGTACAGTTTAAAATAATCTGTGAGAATTCACAGAAGTCATTAAAGTCTGGAGGTGTGAACATGATTAAGTAGTCTTATTTTGAAAGTAACTATAAAAACAAGTAACGCACTTCGGTGTGTTTTGTTGTTGTGTCAGAATAGACTTCTTAATTTGTTCACTGTATATAAAAATAAAATTGGCATGGAGATAATGTCTGAGGAAAAGGCGGTTTGCACTCATGGCGTTATTTGTATACTGTTTGGTGAACGAATTATTGTAATGCAATAGTTCGTTTTTTTGATATTTAAATGAAACACGCCTCATGCGGATTGTGGAGGTATGAAGATGAAAAATATAACAACGAGAAATTTTCGCATTTTATGCGACTTTATGGAAATCAGAGAGTTTATGATAGAGATTTATGAAAGAGATTGGAGAAATGGTGTGCCGGCTCCATTTCTGGAATATGCCCTTTCCAGTGACTGGATGGACAAATCCTATACACATCGAAACAGGATATGGGAAGAAGATGGCAGAATCGTTGCATTTTGTTTTATGGAAAATCCTGTGAATGATATTTATTTTTCCATTCGTCCCGGATATGAAGAATTGGTGGATGAAATGATGGATTATGCAGGACAGAACATGCCGCGCATTGACGGACAGCAGAG
>CAYNOE010000595.1:0-1581 GCA_964398745.1 uncultured Lachnobacterium sp. | reverse complement strand
TGAAAAAACTGTCTTAAAAATTGCATTACCGGTTACATTACAGTCACTCCTCCAGTCGTCCTTCAGCGTGATCGACCAGGTCATGATCGGGCAGCTTGGAAGCAACAGCATTGCAGGAATCGGACTGGGAGGAAAGTTTGCTTCGTTATATTCAGTTGTGCTTGCGGCAGTTGCATCAGCCGCCGGAATCATGATTTCACAGTATATGGGAAAAAAGGACGAGCGTCTGGTAAGCCGCAGTTTTTATGTGAATCTGGTGCTGTCCCTTTTCCTTGCAGCGGTATTTGCAGTATTGTGTGCGGCTTTTCCAGGAGTAATTATGACAGCGTACACGAAGGATGAAGTTACCAGGGCGGTGGCGGTACGGTATATCCGGATTCTGGCAATATCATTTCTGCCAATGGCGGTCAGCTCCATGGTAACGACCATGCTCCGGTGTATGGAGGTTGCAGTTCTGCCGCTGTATGCCAGCATCTTCGCGCTTGTTTTAAATACCGGATTTAACTATCTGCTGATTTTTGGAAAGTGGATTTTCCCGGAAATGGGAGTAGAAGGAGCAGCGGCTGCAAGTGTTTTTTCACAGATACTGTCATGCATAATTATACTTTTTCTTTTTTATGTAAAGAAAAACAAGCAGGGCATCAGGCTGAATACCGGATGGAAAGAGGCAGACAACATACAGGATTATACAAAACAGTATTTACAGATTCTTGTCCCGGCGCTTGTCTGTGAATTTTTATGGAGTCTGGGAGAAAATGCATATACGGCAATTTATGGAAATATAGGAACAGATCCATGCGCAGCAATGACCATGACCGTACCGGTCCAGACAATTGTGATTACTGCATTAAGCGGACTGGCGCAGGCGTCCGGAATCTTAATTGGAAAAGATCTTGGTGCAAAACAATATGACAGGGCATATACCGAATCAAAGAAACTGATGAAATACGGCTTCCTTTCATCCCTGCTGTTGTCCCTGGCGCTTGCGGTTTTCAGTTCTTTCTATGTGAAAATATATCATGTGCAGCCGGAGGTACAGGAGATGACCAGAAATCTTTTGCTCGTAATCGCGGTTGTTGCCCCGGTAAAAGTGTTAAACATGATTCTGGGAGGGGGAATTATACGAAGCGGCGGCAAAACGAAATATGTTATGTGGATTGATATCATGGGAACCTGGGGATTTGGCGTTCCGCTGGGGCTTTTGTCCGCATTTGTCTGGAAACTTCCGATTACATATGTATATTTCCTTTTGTCCATGGAAGAATGCGTAAGACTGGCTGTTTCGTTTGTACTGTTTAAAAAGAAAACATGGATGGAAAGCCTTCGTTAGGTGTTCAGTTTTCTTATAGCTGGTTCTGTTGAAGAGGTTGTCATCCATGATGAATACATTGGTACGTTTTTCATTTGTAAGTTTCTTAAGATTTGTGTTTCAGCAAAGAAATAGCAGGCATACCTTATTGGTGTGGAAAATTTGAGTAAAAAAATATAAAAACATGGGAGCTCAAAAAATTGAGCTTCTTTTTTTTATAATGAGGATAAAGTGGTTGGAGGGAGGAACGTATTATGAGATACTTTGACTTT
>CAYNOE010000594.1:0-1583 GCA_964398745.1 uncultured Lachnobacterium sp. | reverse complement strand
TACCCGAGTGGGAACGCGTCCTGTTGGAACAAATGCACGCCGGGGCTGCCGCAGTGCAAAATGCGGAAACTTTACAAATTAGGAAAAGATAGGCAAACGGATAAAAAAGTGATACAATAAACAGTAACAGAAAACGGCAACGAAAAATTTATGTTTCAGAGGAGGCGCAATGTGAAACAGATTGCATGGAATGACAGATATAAAATAGGGATTGACTTCATTGACAGAGAGCATAAAATACTTTTCTCAACTATGAATAAGCTTCTGAAACTCAGCGAAGATGAAGAGAAAAGCGAATGGGTTTGCCAGGAAGCGGTGAAATTTTTAAAGAACCACTCCATAGAACATTTTGAACATGAAGAGATGTATATGCAGTCAATCAATTACGATAAATATGAGATACATAAACGTCTGCATGATGATTTCCGGTTGAAAACACTGCCGGCGCTGGAGATGGAAATGGAGAAAATGAATTACTCAACAGATTCTATCAGGCATTTTCTCAGTGTCTGCATCGGATGGGTAATTTCCCATACCCAGACAGAGGATTTGGCCATATCCGGAAAGACGACCAGTAAATGGATAAATATTCCGCACGAGAAAGAGCAGGAAGCCGTAGGGCAGACGGTTATCCAGCTTATTCAGGATATTTTCCATCTGAAAGCAAAAATGATTAGCGAGCAGTATAGCGGAGAGGATTTTGGGAAAACAGTGTGCTGTCGGTTCATTTACCGGGGACAGGAGAAAAAAAAGTGGGAAGTCATCCTTATCTATGAAGAACAGCTTTTACTTAAAATCATGAGTGGAATCCTCAATATGGAATATCCGAAATTAGACGACATGGCTATCAATGTCAGCCGGTATATTTCCCGGCAGTTTTTAGAGCGAATCCGGGAGAGTTTTCCGGCATTGGAATTATTTGAGTTGGAAAAAGAAAGCCTGCTGACTCATGAGCAGCTCTGTGATTCCTTTGAGCGCGAACACCCCTCCTGTAGTCTGTTATTTGATACGGGAGCAGGATATTTCGCATTTTGCGCAATATCCGCCGATTCCATTCACAGCCAGATTGCTTCTTCCATTGACCATCAGAATGCAATGAATATGGTGAACCGGTATCTGGTTGAGGAAGGGAACGAGTGGAAAGAACAGAAGAAAAAAATCCTCATAGTGGACGATTCGGATTTTATGCGGAAAAGAATCATCCAACTGCTGGAGAATGATTATAAAGTGATAGAAGCCGGTTCCAGTGTGTCTGCCATCCAGAGTATGGTGTTGAACAGGCCGGATTTGGTACTGCTTGATTATGAAATGCCCATCTGTGACGGAAGACAGGCGTTAGAAATGATTCGCTCCGAGGAAGCAACCGCAAGCATCCCGGTTATATTTCTCACAGGACGGGGAGACAGGGAAAGCGTAAAAAAAGTTATGGCATTAAAACCGGAAGGATATTTACTAAAGACAATGCCTGAGGAAGATATCAAGAAGACAATTGATACGTTTTTTGCAAGACATTGATATCCTTAAAAACAAGTTTTTAAATAAAGCAATGAAGGCTTTGCCAAACAGCAGAGCCTTCAAAATTT
>CAYNOE010000593.1:0-1590 GCA_964398745.1 uncultured Lachnobacterium sp. | reverse complement strand
CTGTAGTATGTGTTACAGGACAGCACCGACAGATGCTGGATCAGGTTTTGGAAGTATTTCATATAAAGCCGGAATATGACTTGTCAGTCATGAAGGACAGTCAGACTTTGTTTGATATTACGATGGGTATACTGGAAAAAATCCGGACGGTGCTTACAGAAGAAAAACCGGATATGATACTGGTGCATGGTGACACTTCCACAGCTTTTGTTACTGCACTGGCAGGTTTTTATTTGCAGATACCGGTGGGGCATGTGGAAGCGGGGTTACGAACTAATGATATATGGAATCCTTTTCCGGAGGAATTTAACCGTCAGGCGGTTGGAATTATTGCAGGGGTGCATTTTTCACCAACGGAGCGGGCAAAACAGAATCTGCTGCGTGAGGGGAAAAAACCGATGAACATATATGTGACAGGAAATACTGCAATTGATGCGTTAAAAACCACAGTACAGGAAGATTACAGTCATCCAGTGCTGGAATGGGCAAAAGGAAGCAGGTTAATACTGTTCACCGCACACAGAAGGGAAAATATTGGAGAACCGATGAGGCATATGTTCCGGGCAGTTAAAAGAATATGTGATGAATATGAAGACATTAAAATGATATATCCAATTCATATGAATCCGAAAGTAAGGAAAATAGCAGCGGAAGAACTGGGAAGCCATAAAAGGATCAGGATTACGGAACCTCTTGATGTGCTTGATTTTCATAATATTTTATCGCGCAGTTTCCTTGTTCTGACAGACAGTGGTGGAATACAGGAGGAGGCTCCTTCGCTTGGAAAACCAGTACTGGTGATGCGGGAATCTACGGAAAGACCGGAAGGCGTGGAAGCAGGTACATTAAAACTTGTGGGGACAGACGAGAATACAATTTACAGCAATGTTAAACTGCTGCTGGAAGATGTGCATGCATATGAAAAGATGAGTCAGGCAAACAATCCATATGGAGATGGATTTGCATCGAAAAAAATTGCGGATATAGTGGAAGCATACTGCAGGAAAGAGAGATAATTTATGATACCAAAAGTGATACATTACTGCTGGTTCGGCAGGGGGGAAAAGTCTGCGTTAATCAAGAACTGTATTGCGAGCTGGAAAAAGTATCTGGGCGATTATGAGATTAAAGAATGGAATGAGGATAATTTTGACATTAACTGCAACCGGTATGTAAAAGAGGCATATGACAATAAAAAATACGCGTTTGTGGCTGATTATGCCAGATTAAAGGTTCTGTATGATTTAGGCGGTATCTATCTGGATTCTGATGTGGAAGTTGTGAGACCTTTAAAAGAGGAGTTTTTGAAGCACCAGGGATTTTCTGGATTTGAGTCGGATAAAAATGTTCCAACAGGTATTATGGGATGCGAAAAGGGATATGGTTTGTTCGGTGAGTTTTTAAATTATTACCAGGACAAGCAGTTTATTAATGAGGATGGAAGTTTTAATGATATAACGAATGTGTCCATTATAACGGAGGGACTGGAAAGAAGGGGGCTGAAACGTAATAATACTTTTCAGGTTATAGACGGTTTTGCCCTTTATCCTAAAGAATATTTCTGCCCACTGGAAGATGCGACAGGGAAGA
>CAYNOE010000592.1:0-1594 GCA_964398745.1 uncultured Lachnobacterium sp. | reverse complement strand
GAGGTTATGAACATCATCGGCAACGTGGAAGGCAAGACCTGCATTCTGCTGGACGATATTGTGGACACCGCCGGTTCTCTCTGCGGCGCGGCCAAGGCCATCAAGGAGATTGGCGGCGCGAAAGCGGTTTACGCCTGCGTGACCCACGGCGTGCTCTCCGGCCCCGCAATTGAGCGCATAAGCGAAAGCTGCATTGAGGAGCTGCTGCTGCTGGACACCATCCCCTATCCCAGCGACAAGGCCCCTTGCAGCAAGATTCACTATCTCTCCACCGCCTCTGTCTTTGCCGAGGCTATCCGCCGCATTTACGAGGAAGTTTCCATTTCCAATCTGTTTGACTGATTATTGATTTATCACCCTACGCGCCGCTACGTCAGACGAAAGCAATTCCATTCCGTTTCCGCCAATCGTGGCGAAAACTCCATATCCATTGCTTCCGTCTTCCTTATCCGCCACAGACCCGCTTAACTCTGGGCTCTGTGGCGGTGAAATTGAAAAAAAGGCGCGGAGCAGTATTATTTTACCCTAAAAGGAGGCGGGGTTATGCTTTTTGCAAGGGCAAAGGGCGTTGAGTGGCTGGCTGTGTTTCTCGGCAATCCCGGCCTTCGGTATGAGCACACGCGGCACAACGCAGGCTTTATGGCTGCTGACGAGATGGCAAAACTCACCGGTACCGACATTAACCGCAGCCGCTTTCAGGCTCTCACCGGCATGTGCGACATTGCCGGGCACAGTGTTATGCTCATGAAGCCGCAGACATATATGAATCTCTCCGGCCAGGCCGTCGGTCAGGCCGCCCGGTTTTATAAAATCCCGCCGGAGCGGATAATCGTGGTCTCCGACGAGATTGCCCTGCCCATGGGTAAGCTCAGGATCCGGCAGAAGGGCTCCGCCGGGGGGCACAACGGGCTTAAAAGCATTATTGCAAGTCTGGGGACGGAGCAGTTCCCCCGCGTCCGCATGGGCGTGGGCGCGCCGCCGAACCCGGACTTTGACATGCCCTCCTGGGTGCTCTCTGTTTTCCGGGGGCATGACCTGGACACCATGCTCGACGCCGCAGGTCGCGCCGCTCAGGCGGTGGAGTGCTATATCGCCGAGGGGGCGGAGCGCGCCATGGGCAAATATAATTAGCCATCCGCTTAACCCGGCGCATTAAAATGGATATTAGTTGGCTCTCGTCAGGTGAAGGTCAACACAAAAATACATAAAAAAAGGAGACTTGTGCATGAAAAAGAGCTGTATCGCAATGCTGCTTGCAGGCGGACAGGGCTCAAGGCTTTATGCCCTCACGCAGAACGAGGCAAAGCCAAGCGTGCCCTTCGGCGGAAAGTACAGAATAATTGACTTTCCCCTGTCCAACTGTGCCAATTCCGGCATTGACACCGTGGGTGTGCTTACGCAATACCGCCCGCTGCGGCTCAACAGCTACATTGGCAACGGGCAACCCTGGGACCTGGACACTTCGGACGGAGGCGTGTACATTCTACCGCCTTACCAGAGCGCGGGAGAGAAGGGCTCCTGGTTTTCTGGCACGGCCAACGCCATCTACCAGAACATCGGCTTTATCGAGAACTACGACCCTGAGGATGTGCTG
>CAYNOE010000591.1:0-1595 GCA_964398745.1 uncultured Lachnobacterium sp. | reverse complement strand
ACTGGATCTGCACGATCTCCACCTGGGGATACTCCGTAAGAATCCGCTCCAGCACCTCCGCCCGGTCATGGAAGGAGATGCCCAGGTGCCGGATCTTTCCCTCCGCCTTCAGCTCCAGGGCCGTCTCATAGGCCCGGCACTGCTTGTAGAAATCATAGTTCCCCGTCCCCTGGGCGTGCATCAGGTAGAAGTCGAAATACGCCACGCCGCAGGCCTCCAGCTGGCTCTGGAAGAAGGGGCGGATGTCCTCTTGGGTCTCGAAAAACTCCCGGCTCAGCTTGTCGGCGAGGACATAGCGGTCCCGGGGATAGCGGCTGGTGAGGCATTCCCGCAGGGCCGTCTCGCCCTTGCCGTCCAGGTAGCCGTGGGCGGTGTCGAAGTAGTTGAAGCCCGCCTCCAGGAAGGCGTCCACCATCCGGCAGGTCTGGGGAATGTCCACCTGTCCGTCCGCCATGGGCAGGCGCATAGCGCCAAAGCCGAAGTTCTTTTTGATATGTTCCATTCTCATTCCACCTCCTGATAAAATCGCAGAATATCGTCGTACACTTTTTGATGGTCTGTTTCCGCCAGGATCTCGTGCCGCATATGCGGATAATCTATGAAGCGGATACGGCGGAATCCCGCTTCGGACAGGACGCGGCGAGAGTCTGCCGCGCCCCGGTCGCCTCCTACGCAGGGGTCGTCCTCTCCCCGCAGCAGCAAGAGGGGCAGCTCCCGGTGCACATTCTCATACCTCTCGGGCCGGTGCATCATGGCGACGAGATGGAACAAATCGCTGAAGGCGGAGCAGGTGAACCCAAAGCCGCAGTACGGGTCGGCGATATACGCCCGGACCGTCTCCTCATTGCGGCAGATCCAATCGCAGTCCGTCTTGGGATTCTGGATGCTCCGGTTGAAGGACCCCACGCTCAGGGAACGTAGCAGGGCGGACTTATACTTTGGCCCTCGGAGGGCCCTGATCGTATCCGCCAGCAGGATTCCAAAGCGCGTGCCCCTCTGGTAATTGGGATAACCGGACAGGACCACTTTATCGTAATTGGCCGAATCCCGCTGGAGAAGCACCCGGGTCGTGATGGTCCCCATGGAATGGGCGAAGAGATAAACGGGAAGACCGGGGAAGCGCTTTTTGATGAACGCCGTGACGGCTCTCTGGTCCTCCACAAGCTCGGCGTGTCCCTCCCGGTCCTTGAAATACCCCAGCGTTTCCGCGCCGACGCCGTGTCCCCGCATGTCGGAGCTGACGACCGTAAATCCATGCTCCTTCAGGAACATGGCAAAGGGCTCGTACCGCTCCTGGTGCTCTTCCATGCCGTGGACGATCTGCACGGCGGCCCTTGCCTCCGCCGCCTCGAATATGTGGAGGTCCAAGCGATAGCCGTCTCTCGCCTCGATCAATTGTTGTTTCATGTCTCAACCTCGCTCCAATCCAGGATATCCGCGATGGGGATGCGCCGTCCGTCAGAAGCACCGTCCTCTCATAGAGGATGCTTCCGTCCGGGGAATATCATACCACAGCTGAGCCAGGACTGCAAATAAGATAGAATACTCAAAGGTTGACGAATAGCCTACGCTTTGCTATAATGCGTTTATACAGT
>CAYNOE010000590.1:0-1601 GCA_964398745.1 uncultured Lachnobacterium sp. | reverse complement strand
TTCTGAAGATTCAGTCTCTCTCCTATGAGAAAGAGAAAGAAAAAGCGAGAAGACAAAAGGAGGAGATGGAGCAGATCGCGCATTCCAAAGACGTTTTTTTCGCTAATATGAGCCATGAGATCCGGACCCCGATCAACACGATCATCGGCCTCAATGAAATGACACTGCGGGAAAATATTTCGGATGACATAGCAGAGAATGCCATCAATATCCAGAATGCCAGCAAGATGCTATTGACCACCATCAATGATATCCTGGATCTGTCCAAACTAGAATCCGGGAAGATGGAGATCGTGCCGGTACAGTATGAAGTCAGCACCCTGTTCAGTGATCTGGTAAATCTGATCTGGATCCGCGCACATCAGAAAGATCTGGAATTTAAGGTGGATATCGACCCGGAAATTCCTTCCATGCTTTACGGAGACGAAGTGCGCATCAAGCAGGTGGTCACCAATATGCTGACCAATGCAGTCAAATATACAGAAGCCGGTTCCGTCACCTTGTCGGCAAAGGGGGAGCGTGTCGCCGCAGATCAGATTCTCCTGCGCATCTCCGTTCAGGACACCGGTATGGGCATCCGCAAGGAAAGTTTAGACGATCTATTCAGCTCCTTCAAGCGGGTGGACGAGACAGATAACCGTAACATTGAGGGAACCGGTCTCGGCCTTAATATCTCCAAGCAGCTTGTGGAAATGATGGGCGGCAAGATCAGCGTGGACAGCGTCTACCACAAAGGTTCCGTCTTTACTGTGGAAGTAAAGCAGCGTATCGTCAACGTGCGCCCTATCGGCGTCATCAACTTCGCCGCCCAGAAACAGTTAAACCGCCGCGCCGTCTACCGCCAGAGCTTTATCGCGCCGGACGCCCATATTCTTGTCGTGGACGACAACTCCATGAACCTGATGGTAGTGGTAAAGCTTCTGCGGGATACCAAAGTGAAGGTGGATACGGCGGAGAGCGGCAGGGAAGCCCTGCAGAAAACGGCGGAGAACACGTATCATGTCATCCTCATGGATCACATGATGCCGGACATGGACGGCGCCGCTACCCTGCGCGCCATACGCAGCCAGACGAAGGGCTTCTGCCAAAAGACACCCGTGATCGCCCTGACCGCCAACGTCATGTCAGACGCGGAACAGGTCTACCGTAACATGGGCTTCGACGGCTATCTGGCAAAACCCATCAGCGCGCCGCTTCTGGAAGCGGGGCTGCTCAAATACCTGCCGCCCGCTCTGATTGAGTATATGGCGCAGGACGATGAGGACGAGACGGACAATTTGGAGGGGCTGAATCAGATAAACAGCGCACGCAAACGCAAAATCGCGATCACCGCGGACTGTATCTGCGATCTTCCGAAAGACCTTTTGGAGCGGTTCCGCATCCGTCTGATGTACTGCTATGTGCACACCGAAGAGGGACGCTTCTGCGATCTCTTCGAGATTTCCTCAGACAGCCTGCTCACATATCTGCAAAAGGAAGGAAACCGTTCTCACTCCTCCACGGCGGAACCGGCTGAATACGAATATTTCTTTGCGGAAACGCTGGCGGAGGCGGAGCACGTGATCCATATCACAGCTACCGCGGACTTAAGCGGCGCGTAT
>CAYNOE010000589.1:0-1602 GCA_964398745.1 uncultured Lachnobacterium sp. | reverse complement strand
AAAGGAACAACTAATAACCGCATGGAGATGACAGCCATACTGGCGGCGATGCGGATGATTAGCGAGAAATCGGTTCCGGTGCGGCTGCATTCCGACAGTGAGATTGTGATAAAGGGGCTGACTGGGGAATATAAGCGCAGCTCAAATGAAGACCTCTGGGAACAGCTTATGGCGGAGAAGGAGAAGTTTTCAGACATCACCTTTGAGTGGGAAAAAGGCCATATTGAAGACAATCCGGATAATGCTGAAGTGGATAAGCTTGCCACGGAAATGGCGGACAAGTTGAAATAATCCGAAAAGGAAGGTATAAAACAATGAAAAGAAATTTTTGTAACACAGTAACAAAAAGACTCATAAGCGCGTTCCTCGTGCTTGCAATGGTAGTAACCATTATTCCGGTAACGGACGCAGAGGCGAAGAAAAAGTACCAGTACAAACATGATTTTTACACGGTTGACGGCAGGAAGACAGACGGACACAGGGAAGAAATCATAAACACCGACGGGGACGGACATGGTTTGAGCAATTACTACTCGTCCGTGTATCAAACAACAGACGGCATGTACAACTACGAGCTTAATGCAGAAGATGTAAAGCAGCTTGTGGCAGGCGGGGCAATAACCGTCCACATTGACAGACTTCGGAATTTCAGGATTTTTGAAAACACGAATGTAACACTTAAGGGACTGTTCCTGGAAATGTCCTATACGGACAAGAATGGGAAAAGGAAGGAAAACAAAAAGGATTTTCTGGAAGCGAACTGCTGCGATGTCTTTGAATTCTGGGCAGCTAAAAATGGCGCTGCCGTTACAGACGTTGACATCACATTCCGGCTTCCGTCGAAGGCAATCTACAATAAATACACGCGTTTCGAGCTGCCGAAGGGTGAAAAAGGGAAAAAGAAGTACACTTATAAAATATCTCTGTGGTGTGGTACAAAGACAGACCCGGATGAAAGGGAGAAACAGTGCAGGAATAACCGCACACAAATCTCAGCTGAAGGAATTGAGGAACCGATTGAGTATTACCTTGGCAAGGGCAAGTGGGGGTACATGTGTGCACCGCTTGGTGCAGACAGTGCTGTAAGCGGTATGGTTATTAGTGACAAAACCATAAAGAACGGCTGGTCATTTACCATCAGGGGCAAATACACACACCGCAAACTGACTTACAGGGTCGTTTTCACAAAGAAAAGAACCGGAAAGCTTGTATATGACAAGTTCAAGCATGAGTCACAGCTTGGGGTAAAGGACGCAGAGTAACAGCAGAATGAAAAGGCAGGGTGTAAAGGCATCCTGCCTTTTATTATTTTCATAAGGAGGACAATAAAAAATGGAACCAACACAGATTTTGTAAGTAACATAACAATGGACATGCCTGATGAAAACGGCGGTCATAAAATCGCATGCGATACGGACATGTGGGGACAGATAGAACGCGGCGTCGTACTGCATCTGACACAGCGGCAGTATGAAAGCGTCATAAAGGAAGGATGGTTCGTGGGCTGACAGCACAGATACGGGTGTTTTTTAAAACAGTTTACAAAACCCCGTATCCATAACAAACAGATAAAGATTATAAAAAATAAATAAGAAAACCGCA
>CAYNOE010000588.1:0-1603 GCA_964398745.1 uncultured Lachnobacterium sp. | reverse complement strand
TTTTTGAAGAGATACAGGATGATTATCCCTATCTTGATAATACTGAAATACGCAATGTCCTGGCCGCATTCCTCTTTACAGGGGACGATGTTTTCAAATTAATCGGACAATTGAGCGGCGGGGAAAAGGGACGTGTCTCCCTGGCAAAACTTATGCTCTCCGAAGCCAATTTTCTTCTGCTCGACGAGCCGACCAACCATTTGGATATTGCTTCGCGTGAGATATTGGAGGACGCCCTTAATAATTATGCAGGAACTGTCCTTTATGTCTCCCACGACCGATATTTTATTAACCGTACAGCCACAAGGATTCTTGATTTGACAGAGAAAAAGCTCCTCTCCTATTCCGGCAATTATTCGTATTACCTGGAAAAGAAAGACACGATGGAGAGCATTTATTTGAATACAGAAAATATATCAAACACGGCAAACGATGTGTCGCAAGGTAAGCTGGACTGGAAAGCGAAAAAAGAATTTGAGGCCAAAAAGAGAAAACTCAAAAATGCTTACGAAAAAGAAGAAAAACATATTGAAGAACTGGAAAACCGCATTTCTTCCATTGACGAGGAAATGCTGCTTCCGGAAAATGCGACAGACGCTGGAAAACTGACGGAACTTGCAAAGGAACGGGACGAAAAAGAAACTGCCCTCACCCTTGCGATGGAACGGTGGGAGCAGTTGGCAGAGAATCTGGAGGAACTAGAGGGATAAAAATCAGATGTTCTTATCCACCTCTATTCCTTTCAAATCCTCCATAATCAAATCCAGTTCATCCATGATTTTCGTCAGTTTTTTACCGACCTTTTCCTGGTAGTTACTATAAAACGTAAGATTATCCGTGACCTTTTCCAGAGAATCCTGGCGGGACGGAGTGGTTTTGTCCGTCGTCTTGGTATTGGAATTTTTGTTCTTCTCGGCGGTCTTCCCGAGCTTCTCCATCTTCTCTTTTCTCTTCTCGGCGGTTTCTTCTTCTTTTTCTTTTTCCTCTGCTTTCTTTTTTGCCTCTTAGACCACATCTTCCAGTTTTTCCTCTACGTGGTCAACTGCCTCCTGGCGGAGGTCGCCAATAATTTCCTTATTCGTCGCCATAAGAAGCTCATCCGCTTCTTCCTGTGCGTCCTGCATTGGTTCGGATTTCAGAAGCTCAATTTTCATATCGCCCCATGCTTTCCTTATCGCATCAACCGCCTTTTCATTGGACGCGGCCTTCCCCTCGTATTCCGTTGCTGCTACGTCCAGGGAAAGCATCTCTGACTGAAATTTTGTGACACCGGCTTCATGGATTTGTGACAGCCGCGCCTCCTCCTCTTCGGTAAGCTCTACAGAGGACATAGGATTTTTGGCATCCCTCTCCTTTCGCAGAAGCTCAAGATTGGCATATTCTTCACTGTCCTCAGAAACCTGATACCGTTCCATCAGGTTCCCGCGTTGGTCTTCTATGTTTTTTAATTCCGTTTTATATTCCATCCGCTGTTTCAGCAGTTCCTCGCTTTTGTCTAACATTTCCGTCATGCTTTTCTCAATCTCTTTGGCACTCTTAAATACGTCGCCAACAAGCCTGGATGCCTGCTTATGAGCCATTTCGCGCTTCTTTGCAATCATAT
>CAYNOE010000587.1:0-1618 GCA_964398745.1 uncultured Lachnobacterium sp. | reverse complement strand
CCTTAGAAGATACTTTTGCAATTTTTTTGTTTTTGGACAAAAATGAAATCTTATATGTTCCCTTTTTTTCTACTTTAAGCATCTTACTTCCTTTTATGGAAACAGAAATCTTTTTTGTTTTCAGTTTCGGCTTTGCTGCCGCATCTGCAAACTTTGCGGGTGCAAGCGAAGACAGCATAAACGCTGCCATAAGACAAATTGCTACAATTCTTCGTTTCATAATACTTTCCTCCTGTCTTTCTGTCATAAACTAAGTTCCCCCACCTTAAAGACGTCCCCATCTTTTACTGGTAGTATACCCTAATTTCATTCATATGTAAAACTTTTTTTGCTATTTTAAGGGTCAAAAATGAACACGTTGAACCTCTTTTCAGATTTACTTGCCTCTGTCCTTTCATACAACGCAAACTTTACCAGCTAATAATATCTTTATTAAGAAAATATCCGTTCCCTTTTTCCAAAGGTTTGTGATACACTTAAGAAAAGGTGGTATGACAAATCATGAAGTATAAGATAGCAATTTGCGATGACGACAAAAATCAAATTAACCATATATCCTCTCTTGTTTCAAAATGGGGAACAGAGTCCGGGCATGCCTGTGAAATCCACACATATACCTCAGCCGAAGCCTTTCTCTTTGCGTATGAGGAGGAAAAGGATTTTGATATTCTTTTGCTGGATGTGGAAATGGGAGAAATTTCAGGTGTCGGGCTTGCCAGGCGGATTCGGGAAGATAACAACCGTGCAGAAATCATTTTTATAACCTCTTATTTTGAATTTTTCGGAGACGGCTACGAGGTAGATGCCCTGCATTATCTCATCAAGCCCATTTCAGAAGAAAATCTGTTGCCGGTACTCCAAAAGGCGGCGGGGCGGCTATCTGTCTCCCCTCCCTCCGTTGTCATCGCCTGCGGTGGCGAGACGATAAAGCTCTATGAATCGGATATCCTGTATATAGAGGCTTTTCTACACTATATCATTATCCACACAAAGGAACGGGAATACAAAATAAAAGAAAGTATTTCTGCTTTTATGGAAAAACTTAGCGATGATTTTTACCGCACCCATCGCTCCTATCTGGTATCACTAAAACACATTGTGAAAATATCGCGCACAATGGTTACGATAGAGAATGGAACCGAACTCCCTCTCGCACGGGGAAAATATGACGGCATCAACCGCGCTTTTATCGAGCGCAATTAATGACTACAGTGTAAAAGGATAACTATGAGAAAGAAAACATATTTGAAATTAATGGAATATCAGACCGAGCAGTCCGGGCGCCATCTAAACGAAGTACGAAGCATTCACAAAGAAATGCGCGGATACAAACACGATTTTCATCATCATCTACAGACGCTCAAAGGACAACTGGAGGCCGGTGAGGTAAAGCGGGCACTTGACTACATAGAGCAGCTTGACCATCAGCTCATGCATGTAGATACACTTCTGAAGACAGGCAATGTATCGCTGGATGCTATTCTGTCCGCAAAGATAGCACAGGCAAAATCGGAAAATATTGCCGTCACCGTAAAAGCCTGTGTGCCTGATTCCCTCACATTGACCGATGCAGAACTCAGTATCATTGTCGGAAATCTGCTTGATAATGCCATAGAAG
>CAYNOE010000586.1:0-1623 GCA_964398745.1 uncultured Lachnobacterium sp. | reverse complement strand
TAAAACAGGCTTCCAGAAATTAACCTGGAAGCCTATTTTGTTGTATGCTATTATGGTTGTTTAGATAATGTTTTAACTCCAATTATTTACATATTCACTACTGATACCTACAGTGTCTTTACTATTGTCCATAAGCACATCAAGCATGGTTTGGATTCCGGACATGGCGGCATCCGCTTCGATGTCTGAAATTACGCCTTCTGCTATAGCATAATGGACGGCACGGAAGATGGCACAGATTTTCACTATATCTTCATTAAGGTGATCAATTTTCCCATCTAACATAACGATCTGTTTTTGCATATCAACAATTATTTCGCTCGCCATAGTTTGGTTTTGATTATTCATGTTTTTCCCTCTCTTTTGTAAAATCCTATTGCAACATGTTCAAAATCCGATCCGCCGCCACTGCCAGTTCTGGAAAGTATCCCACAATATCAATGGCATATTCTGGATAATATCCCCTGTCACGCTTGTAAATCTCCCTGGCGGCGTTGATGTCGTATGTCTTTCCAAGAGCCTTCAGGATTTCATGGTATAGTTCCCGGTGGGATATATCCATCTTATCACATACACGGCGCAACTTGCGCTTGTTTTTGGTGTACCAGTCTGGGCGGAGAGGGGCCGGGACTGTAGCCTTTTCTGGAAGACATTTGCTGTAAACTGTTGGAAGTTCAGATTTTACAACTTCTTTCTTCTTCTCAAAATAGAAATCTACTAGACGCTCATAGGCTTCCCATGCTGTATCTGTATCAATAATTTTTGCCATAAGCAGTGCCCCACGGTCTGTCCAAAGATACAATGTTCTGGTTTTGCTTGAAATTTGCATTCCGTTTAAAGCCGATTGCAAAAATGATTTTAGCTCCTGCCCACGAATAACAAAATAATGCTTCCCTTCCGCAAACTTCCCTTTATTTCTGTTAAATCCCTGTGAAATCTGCTTGCTGTCGGTTTTATAAGCAGCTGCAATTTGTTTTGTAGTTACTACTCTAATTCCAGAATATTCTATTACTTGGTTTTCAGACATAAAAATAAAACTCCTTTCAGCAATTTTTGGATTGCCAAAAAGAGGTATACAGTGTATAATATTTGCATACCTCGTTTTGGGGTGAAATAGAGCATTTGATACTTTGGACGGTGGATAATGCTCTATTTTTTATCTTTCTGCTTATACTGAATTTCGATTGCTTGCCTAATTATTTTGGAACGGTCAGAATCTTGTTCAGATACCAAACAATCCAACATTTTTAATATTTCATTGTCCATTCTAACCTTCACAATTGTGGACTTTGGACTGTTTGTAAGCTTTGTACCTTTTGGTATCCCCACGCAATTAAACCTCCTTTCAATGTGGACACAAACTATTATAGTGTGTCCACAAACAAATGTCAATCCCCTAAAATGAAATTTCTGGAATTTTTATAATCCTATGTTATTCTTGGCTACACAAAGAGTCTAAAACCTGCACCCTGGCACGTATTTTTTCCGGTTTCGCAGATCCGCCGCCCACAGAGCCATTGTAATCATCATTTATGCTTGTTTTCGTCGTGTCAAAAAATTTATACACCGTATCCTTAAATTGCTCCTGCGATATCCCGGATTCCAGAAATCTATGTGCCAGAT
>CAYNOE010000585.1:0-1631 GCA_964398745.1 uncultured Lachnobacterium sp. | reverse complement strand
CCAAAACCCGCTGTCCGTTTCCTGCCTTTGGATGATTGGTCAGCCCCGGCTCCACCGGCACTTCACTGATAAACGGTTCCCCTTCAATATACGCCACTGCATCCTTCGGATCCATTCCCTTAAATTCGCCAACCGTCCTTACCAGGATATGCGCCAGAATCATTCTGTTCCCCAGCAGGCGTTTTGCCTTCTCGTCATACCGGGCTTCCTTTCCGGCTATATGAACCACATTTTTTATTTCGGTTTCCATGATTTCAAATCTCCTTTTACTGTTCGCCGGATATTACTGCCAGCTTAAAGGAGTCTCAATGCTATGTTTAGTATACCCTGTATATTCTGTGGAAGCAATGGGAATTTCTCAATTATGACGGCAAGACGCGCATGGTGTCCACATAAGAGCCGCAGAAAAGCAGTTTTAAAAATCTATGTTTTCTGTTTTTCCCTTCCATAGAACATAACAAATACCCCCGCAGGTTTTTTTATAAACCGCGCGGGGGAATGATGTCAAATTTTATTCGGTGTGGAGTGAATTAGCAGTAACAGTTCAGTTCCCTTACTTATAAAGAACTGCACCTTTTTGGTATTTTTCCGGTTATACCAGTACGGGTTCGCTTTTTTCAATGATGGCTTCTACTTCCCCGACACTCTTTTCTGCAACCCTTGCAATTTGTTCCAGTGAATATCCATCCCTGTACATATTCAGGATAATTTTTTTCTCCCCTTTCGCTATGCCTTTTTCCAGAATTCCCTCTGAAAGATTACACATTGCTCCCACATCCTTTCTCAAATTGTCATCTGCCGGAATACCATATTCGGTTTCCATGATATTCAGTTTCTCACCGGCTTCCATATGCTCCGAAAAAAGTGTTCCGAGCAGGCGGTGCAGCCCGTATTTTTCATCATGCCCCGGAAGTTCATTCGCTATTCCGACCATCACGATATTCAACAAATCAAGACCGCCCTTCCACGGACCGGAACCCAGCAAATCTTCTTTTGCCAGATGTACATATGACATGCTGTTTTCATCCATGTTCATGCAGAGCCAGATGCTGTACACACGTTTTATGCTGTCATAATCTGTGTGGACAAAGTCCCGCTCCTTCTGCGAGGATACAAGGCGGCACACATAGAATACTGCCCGGTTCAGGATTTTGTATTTTGATGGTGCATCTTTCTGGGCTTCCACGTTGACAATTATCTGGGAAAGTCCGTCTTTCATGCGCACATAGAAAACAATGTCAAACCTGACAAGCCCCTCGTTAATCTCGGTATTCTCCGTGTTCATTCCCAAAACCCGCTGACCGTTTCCTGCCTTTGGATGATTGGTCAGCCCCGGTTCCACCAGCACTTCACTGATAAACGGTTCCCTTTCAATATACGCCACTGCATCTTTCGGATCCATTCCCCGAAATTCGCCAATTGTCCTTACCAGAATATGTGCCAGGATAATCTTGTTCCCCAGCAGGCGTTTTGCCTTCTCGTCATACCGGGCTTCCTTTCCGGCTGCATGAACCACATTTTTAATTTCAGTTTCCATGATTTCAAATCTCCTTTTACTGTTCGCCGGATATTACTGCCAGCTTAAAGGAGTCTCAATGCTATGTTTAGTATACCCTGTATATTCTGTGGAA
>CAYNOE010000584.1:0-1634 GCA_964398745.1 uncultured Lachnobacterium sp. | reverse complement strand
TACTTTAATATAATAAAACAGCGTCAAAGGAATCTTTCAGTCCCCCTGATACTGTTTTACACATGACAGCTATCAATGTATCATTATTGGTACGCATCCCCATACCCTGCAAACGTTCCCACAGCACCATCTTCATCCAACCAATAAAAATAATCTCCCTGGTACTCCAACAAATGCACCAGTAATTCAGTGAGGGACTTTGCAATAATAGGAGAATTGCCTTTGTGGGCATATGTCTCCCAAAAACTTTGATAACACCACCCATTCCGTTTCTGTCCACAGTCCACCGACAGGTAATCTCCATTATAAGCATCTGCAATCAAATACCAGTCGGATGAAATATCATCCTCATATTCCTCTCCGAACTTGGACAAATTGGCATGAACAACCTCTTCTGGAGACAAGATTCTTATGGGCATTGGTCCTGCATCGTCCGAAGTATATTCCTCTGGATAATCCCAAAAACATTCCATTCCACCGCACAATGTATAAAACCGCTCCACATCCTCTGGCAGTCTGTGTCTGTCACGAACCTTTGGAATTCCGGATGGCTCCTTCAGTTTGAATCTCTTGTTCCCTCTTAGTTGCTTAATTACTTCATCAATGTTCAATTTTCTTCCTCCTTCAAATGCTATTGTTAATTTGTTTTCGTAATTCATAAAATTGTATGCATTTTTTACCTATTTAAAATACATTAAAAGGGTTTCAAAAATCAGTAACAACTATGAAGGAATCATGTTTCAACTATAACACATTGTTCCTCCATAGTTTACTGTACCTATCCCGGTTGTTACATGAACCAATAACCTGAACGTTTGCTGTTTGTCTTGCTGATTTCGTTTACAAGGCTATAATATTGAATCCGCCCTTCATCCAGCTATAAAACATCATCACAATACCAAGCCGGTTTTAACAAAGAAAAATCATTTATAAAAAGTTTTAACTCTTTCTCCAGTTCCGAAATACTTTTAATGTCAGAAGCTTTATAATGGTATTTTATGCTTTCTCCAGCATCCCAATCGTTTTCAATTACCTCAGAAGGAACTGAATATATCATTATGCCATAATTCAGTATAAAATCATCATCCAACCTTTGACCATTAACAGATCTATGTCTTCCTTCTGTATCTTTAAGATAGCTGTTGACATGTACAAATTTCCGCTTTCCTTTTTCTGCTTCCAATTCTAGTGCTAACGATGTACCAACTTTTAATTCATTAACTTGTTTCTCCGATAAAAACATGGCTACTCTCCAAAAAATATTCTGATAATATCATTATCTGTATGTATTTCTAAATGAGGCATATCTCCATCTGGATTATTAGTTCCATGACCTATAATCCTTCCTAATTCATCCTTGATTACATCCCAATGATATGTAAAATCTTTGCTACCAAAATATTCTTTCACCCCTTTGCCAGTCATTCCTGTCGTATTCTTGTATCCTTTACCTTGAAACAAACCTAAGAATAATTCTTCTGCCTGACTTCTCTTCGAAACTGTAACAGAATTAGCCCCATGTGATATTTCACTTGCAGCATGTGATACTTCCCCAGATGACCATGGAATATCACAAGCATTATGCACCAGCACCCCGTCCGCTGACACATAGTAGGTATGGCTGTCCTCAATCT
>CAYNOE010000583.1:0-1638 GCA_964398745.1 uncultured Lachnobacterium sp. | reverse complement strand
TTTTCGATAACCATTTTTGAACTGAATGGTACAGTTATCCCAAGTGACCGCCTCTGCTAACTGAGTGGTGTCTCCCTCTGAAACAGGATAGGGAGTGTCAAAACCATTAGGCTTGTTTGCGTGTCCACGTCGATTAATACATGGATACAGCGTAATATTTTTATTTTTCTTTATTTTCATACAGAATCTCCTTTTTTTATTTGTAATTTTTAGTTCTTTATGGTAGTATGTTTATAAAATATGCTAATGCTTGTCCCACTTAGTGAAACTCTAACGTATAGTCTAGTTTTCCAACAATTCGGATAACCAACTCATTTACAATAAGATTCCTGCAACCCCGAATCATATTATACGAAGTTACCACTCCGTATACACGCGGTTCAGGGTAAAGGACTGGATGGCCAGGACATTTGCCTGTATGGTTGCTTCCGGCCAGGTAGAATATATTTCACTGCTGGCCACATTTTTGATGTAATCACGGTATCTGACATAATAGTTTTTGGCATTTCGGTCCGAGGGTGGACCGTCATGAACTACTACATATTCGGGGATAACAGCTTCACTGAGTACAATTTCTCCTGTTTCCTCTACCGTTTTGATTTCACTTTCCGGAATTTTTGGGGGATAGTCTCCCCAAAGGGTATGGTCCGGAATAACAAAAACTTCCGCACTGCCCGGCTCTCCTCTGGATACCGGCAGAAGGCTGGCGTTTTGGATGGCGGTTTCACCGGAGAATATTTCTGCGCCGTTTACCTCAACAGTTTCAAACTCCGGTGCACTGATAAATATCGTGTACTCTGAATAGGGTTTATTTCCTCCCGGATTCATGCTGTATTCAAGGGGAGGCGCTTCCAGTTCAATATTGTTCAGTTGCCCCTGGTTGTCTGTCTGTGCTTCTTCATTGGTTTGCTCCGGCTCATTTTCATTTTCAATCCGTACGGTAGCACCGGAGATGGGGCGGTTATCATTATCTGACACAACGCGTATATTCAGCTTTCCATAGTCCATAATTTTCCTCATTTCTAAAGCATTTTAAAGTTATTTTAGTTCAGTGTATGCAGCTACTCAAGAAAATGTTATTTTTTGCCGATATACTATTTGAGGTTTATTGATATATAACGAGCAGGAGGGTTTGTATGATTATTGCACATAACATGCTGGCGGAGAATACGAGACGACAGGTGGGAATCAATAACAAGGCGCTGGCATCCAGTACAGAAAAATTATCTTCCGGTTATCGGATTAATCGTGCGGCAGATAATGCGGCTGGTCTCTCCATTTCAGAGGAAATGAGGGCGCAGGTTCGAGGCCTGAGCCGTGGTTCCAGAAACAGCCGGGATGGGATTTCCCTTATTCAGACGGCGGATGGTGCTCTGCAGGAAGTCGGTGATATGCTCGGCCGGTTGAAGGAGCTGGCAGTACAGGCGGCAAATGATACAAATACAGACGCTGACCGTTTAAATATTCAAGATGAAGTGGAGTGTATATTAGAGGAAATTGACCGTATAGGAAATGACACGGAATTTAATACGATAAAGATTTTTCAAGGTGGAGAGGCCGGGATATTGGATGCGAACGGCAACCGTGTACCGTTGGATCAGATTCCCTTTTCTGATATTGTTTTTCGGAATATGTCGT
>CAYNOE010000582.1:0-1639 GCA_964398745.1 uncultured Lachnobacterium sp. | reverse complement strand
TTTCATCCGTCTCCGTTCTGTTTGGATTCAGTATATCCTTCACTGTATTTCTCAAAGCAACATCTAACTCATTCTTTTTCTCGTTATCTCCTTTTAATTTTGCATCCATACTTGCTTTGTTTATGGCATTATTCACGCTGTCCCCTTTTCTTAAGTATCCTGCACACTGATAAAAGAATTTTAAAGTTTGCACATAATTACCTGTAGCATGAATTCTACTTGTTGTTTTATACTTTTTATCTGCCCACTCTGCTGCTTTATTCATCAATTTTATATATTCACTTCTAATTTTATACTCACTGGCTGCTGTTTCTGCCATTTCTTTATGGTTATCCTTACTCCATGAACCGCTCACCAGCTTAACCTCTTTATACTCATCTGCTGTATTGTCGCTCTGAATCTGTTCATATTCCAAAACCTGTGGCTGATACACCTTCTCCAATTTCTCGTACTGTTTTACTGCATTTTTGATATCCAACAGTCCTGCAGCAGATTTTCCGCTTTCTTCCACCACCTGTGTTGTGTTTACTAACAAACTACGGATAAATCCAGCATCCTTATCTTTGTCCATGCTCCACAGAAGGGCTGCCCCGCCGCTTACCTGTGCTGTCGACATACTGGTTCCCTCTGTCACCATAGTTCCGCCAAATAATCCCGTTGTCATAATCTGAGTTCCCGGTGCAAAAATTTCTATTTCTTTTCCGTCACTTGTATTCTCTGCCTTATTTCCTGTTGTGTCTGTGGCGCCTACTGCCATTACTTCATGATATGCAGCAGGATATTCCACCTTTCCCCCTTCTTGATTCCCTGCGGCAGCAATCAACAGCATCCCGCTGTCATAGGCATCTCTCACCGCCTGATGCAAAAGCTCGGAATCCACTTCCGTTCCAAAACTCATATTCAATATGTTGCAGTCCCATTCCATTGCCTGATAAATTCCGGCAATCACCTGACTTAATGTAGTCTGGTTGTTTTCATCCAGTACCTGAATGGAATATAAACTGGCATTGGGATATATTCCACGGATTCCTTCCCCATTATCCTTTGCTCCTATTATACCTGCCAGAGCAGTTCCGTGTCCAGTTGCATCTGCAAACATCACATTGTCCACCTGATTTTCCTCATTTATGCTGATATGCTCTGTCACATCTATATCTGTGCTAAAAGAAATTCCACTGTCCAGCACCGCAATTTTTATCTCGTCTTTTCCCTTTGTCTTCTCTGGCAGATGAATGGCATCCAGATACCACTGTTCTTTACGGCAGTCTGTATCTTGATTTTTTTCTTTTAACTTCTTTTTTAATGTTTTATTATTTTTGCCTGCACTGGCTGTAAAGGAAACATTCTCTTCCACAAAAGCAATATCTTTGCTTTCACTTAAAGCCTGCGCCTCCTCCTCCGTCAGCTCCAGCACAACCATCTGCTGTTCTTCCAGTTCCTCTGTATTTTCATCCTCTACGATATCCTCCTGTTTTTCTTCCATTACCTGATTCAGGGTTTTTACATTTTCTGCCTGTACTATGTATTCAGATGTTTTTTCTGTCTCTGTCAACTGCTGTGCTGCTTTTACTTCCTGCAGTGTTTCCTCTGATTGTGCACCAATTGTCACACCTGCACCAAACATTTGATTACACATCAT
>CAYNOE010000581.1:0-1643 GCA_964398745.1 uncultured Lachnobacterium sp. | reverse complement strand
ACTGCCATCGTCCGGATATAAAATTCCGGACAGCATTTTAACAGTGGTGGATTTTCCCGCTCCGTTCGGCCCGATAAAACCGACAATTTCTCCCTTTTTAATCGTAAAACTGACATCATCTACCGCCCGTTTGATTTCATATTTACGTTTAAACAGATGCCGGATGGAATTTCCCATTCCCTGCTCGCGTTTCGCAACTTTGTAATAACGCTTTACATGGCTGACTTCTATCATGTGTTCCATTATTTTATCCTTCCTTTCCTGAACATCGGCTCATCCGATTTGTCTGATTGTATCTTCCAGTCCCGGTTCTATCAGCCGGATATCTTTTACTGGATATTTACTTGTAATAAACCGGAGCAGTTCTGCTTTTTCTATTTCCTTATGACTGAAAAAAACACAGATACGGTTGTTACTGATATCGATTTTCCTGACAGGTAAATCTTCAAAATCCGGTATTACATTATCCTTTAGAATGATCTGCATCTGGTAAAGCGGTGCATATTCTCTCATCAGACGTTCTTTACTGCCGTCAAAAATTATGTTTCCCTGATTAACCAGAAGAATCCGTTCACATAACCGTTCCACCTCCATCAGATTGTGGCTTGTGTAAATAATTGTGATATCCTCTGCTTTTTTCATTTTCTGTAAATATTCAAAAATTTTCTGTTTTATTGTGACATCCAGCCCAAGCATTACTTCATCCATAAGTAAAATGGAAGAACCTGCCAGTAAGGCATATACAATTTCACACCTCATTTTTTCTCCCAGGGACAGATGGACGGGATATTCATCCAGCAGATGGGAAATATTACATAATGCAGTCAGTTCCTCCAGTCTGTCGTTTTTGACCCCGTACATGTTCTGGCAGTGCCGGAAAGAGTCCTTAATTTTTATGTCTTGCCAAAGCTGGCTTTTTACACCGGAAATATATACCAGTTCTTTTAATGCACCGGTATCCTTCAGCGGATTTTGTGAACCGTTAATTCTTAAAAATCCGTTGTCCGCTTCCAGTATGCCTGCCATCAGATTCAGCAGGGTGGTTTTCCCTGCGCCGTTTTTTCCAAGCAGTCCGACACATTCCCCCTGCTTCCTATCATATAAAAAAATTCCCACAAGTCAATCCTTGTGGGATAAACGGCTGGAATGCTGTGACAAGCCGTCCGTTATATGCTCGTTTTTTGTATTCTGCAGTCCTGCCACAACATGAAATAGATCCTGTTCTTCATATATATCCAGTACGCCGTCATATTTTTCAATAATTTTTTTAATCTGCTTCATTCCGACTCCGTGTGCAGGCTCATTTTTGGAGGTTTCCAGTCCGGGATTTTGTTCCAGTACGGAATGGTCAATACTGTTTCCCACATGAATGATATCAAATCCTTTCTGGTGGGTAATTGTGACAAAAAGCATTTTTCTTTTTGTCTGTACGGCTGCCTCTGTTGCATTATCCAGCATATTATTAAGCAAAGAGGAAAAATCTATGCTGTCCATATAAGAAAAAGACAGGTTTTCTATTTCAGCCTTAATATCTATTTTCATCTCTTTGGCTTTTGAAAGCTTGTGGTTAATAATATAGTTAAGAAGGGAATTTCCTACGCTGACATAGGTGTACATTGCATTTAGCTTGTCCAGAATATCAC
>CAYNOE010000580.1:0-1649 GCA_964398745.1 uncultured Lachnobacterium sp. | reverse complement strand
CTCTGTCAATTTCTGCAGAATCTCGAGATCCTGCGGCTGGCACAGCCGGAGATTGTCCGTAATGTCTGCTGAAACACTGTTGGCATGCATACTGCCAAGCAGCAGGTAATCTGGCGTCACTTTTAGAATTTCACAGAGGTCAACAAAGAAACCGATACTGGGATTCTGGACTCCGGTTTCAATTCCGGAAAGGTGGTTTGGCGATATGCCCAGACTTTCTGCAAGCTTTTCCTGTGTAATACCTAATTCTTTGCGTCGCAGTTTGATTCTGCGTCCCATTTCTGGAAAATGACGTTCCATTTGTCTGATCTCCTTGTTTGTCTGATATTTTATCAGTCTTTTTAATGAAATTTAACAAAGTTATACAGAATTAATCTGAATTAAATTTAGTTTTTGGCGAATTAATACAGAATTATTCTGTTTAAATGTGTAAAAATCAATTAAAAAGTCCATTTTTGACCATTGGGAGTCAAAAAAGGACATTTGAGGCAAAACCTATTGTATTTTGCCGGATTTTGTTTAAAAATAGGGACTGTGAAACCCGGTGACAAATATCGGAAAGGAGAACGAAGTGCAGAAAAAAGAAAAAATAATACAGGTTACAGCCAGAGGGGTTGCGTCTGTACTGAAATCAAAGTTATATGCAGATGCCAATTCTGCATCATGTATTATGACATATCAGCCGAAAGCGCCTGAGGCACTGGCAAAGTTTAAAAAGGCACCATCATGAAAGCGGATGCGGTTGCCGCCTGGCTGGTAAAATGCGGTGCAATTGCAGAGGAGGACAGGGAACTGTATGTATATGCAGTCCATAGCTTTTTGATTACAGTTGCACCGCTTTTGCTTGCGGGACTTTTAGGTGTGCTTATGGGTTACTGGAAGCAGGCAGTCCTGCTCATTCTTCCCTTTATGTGCATGAGGAAGTACAGCGGGGGCTTCCATGCAAAGCATGCCTGGACATGTCTGGTTATGTTCGTGCTGCTTCTTGTATCCGGCATCTGGTGTGCCGCACATGTTCCCTGCAATGCGGCACTGCTTCTGGTGACGGCGGCAGCACTCATCAGTCTGATGGTTTTTAGTCCCGTGGATTCCGAAAACAAAAGGCTTGATGAACAGGAAAAAAAACACTATAGAAAAATTGTGGTATGGATTAGCGGGTTCTTTGGGATGGTTTGCCTGGCCGGTTACGGTATGGGCTGGCAGACCATTACTGTAAGTATAGCCGCTGGTCTGGTTTTATCCGCGGGATTGCAGCTGCCTTGTATCATTACAAGGGAAAAAATGACCACTCGGTAGCGAAATATGTCATTTGGGACATATCTGCTTGACAAACAGGAGTAATGAATTACAATAAATGTTGTCATTGGGTTCACGGAGTAACTTATCAACAGAAGCAGATTGAGATATCGCATCATCAATCAGAGATTGATGACATGGTATATCACAAGAAAGAGAGGCAAGGAATTATGAAAAAAAGGATTTTGAGATGTGCTGCAGCATTGCTGTGTGCCTGCACGGTATTTGGGACGGGAGTGACTTGCTATGCGGCAACAGGAACAGTGTCCGGAACTATTACCAGAAGCAAAATTTCGGGTCTATATGTGTATCCGGAGGTAGGGCATAAATTGACGGTTCAGTTAGATTATTTT
>CAYNOE010000579.1:0-1654 GCA_964398745.1 uncultured Lachnobacterium sp. | reverse complement strand
AATTTTTTGCTGAACTATAAGTACTAGTTTTAAATTTGCCTTTGTTGTAAATTGGTTCAAAAACTGTATTATCATAATCTATGGCAAAACTATATCCAACATTACCTGCATCACTTGGTGAAAAATAAACATCAACACGATAAGTTTTACCAGGTTCTAAATTTCCTGCATTTGGAATTTCATCTCCACTTCCTACATTACTTTCATTATAGTCTAAAACTTTTAAACTAAAATCCTCTGTAGTCTTAGCTAAAACTACAGTAGGAATAAATAAGAATACAAATATTAATATACAAATCGCACTTACTACTTTTCTCATATTATTACTGTCCTTTTCTATTTTATATACTTATTAAAATAATATCATAAGTCTTATTAATTAGCTACTAATTTTGATACTTTTTTAAACAGTTTTAGGTATATATTAGGATAGCAATAAATTATTTATAATATAATTGTTATTAAAATATTGTCATAATAACTTTTCTATTTCAAAGCTTCTACTTCACTTATAGATAAACCAGTTGCTTGCCTTATTTTTTCTATCGTTAATTCTCCCATTTCTAGTAAAGTTTTAGCAATATCAATTTCCATTTTTTAAACCTTCATCTACCATAATAGTATAAAAAATTCTATCATTTTTCGCAGTTTAAAATTCTTGATAAGTTATCATTTTACCAAATTCCTTCTAAAAAAATAATTAATTTCTTAAGTTGCTACCCTAACATACTAGTTATAAATATTTTGTAGTTTTTTGAAAGTGAATTTATTAATAAAAACTACGCCTTCAAGGCGTAGTTTTTAAGCTACCCTATAAGGGTATATTACTGGCGGCCTCCACATGGAGGCTTTTTTTGATCAGCCAACTGCCTTTGTCACTCTAGCTTACCCTTTAAAAGGGTCTTTATATTCTTTTATAATTCTTGAGTATGATATTTTATCTTCTATTTCCTGTTCTCTTATATATTTTTTTATTGTCTGCTTGTTTAAACCTACTGTACTTACATAATATCCTTTAGCCCAAAAATTTCTTTGTCCATATTTATATTTCAAATTTGCATGATTATCAAATATCATAAGTGCACTTTTACCTTTTAAACACCCCATATATTGTGATATATTAAGCGTAGGTGGAATTTTTATTAACATATGGATATGATCTATACAAGCTTTTCCTTCTATTATTTCCACTCCTTTATATTCGCATAATCTTCTCAAGTAAGTTCCTATGTCACTTCTTAGTTTCCCATAAATTACTTTTCTCCTATATTTAGGAATAAATACTACATGATACATACAATTCCATTTTGTATGTGACAAGGAACTTTCATCAATATCTCTACCAGATTTTACTTTTGTTTTTGACATTTTTTCCTTCTTTTGATTTTTATTTTGGTTGACTGACCTTTTTTATTATATCAAAAGGGGAAAAAAATGCCGAAGACTACTATGCTACGGCTTTTCGAATCACACACGTAAAACGTGTGGTTTTTTGTTTGACCTAAAGTCAAACATAATCAAAAAAAAGATAACTTTTAGCTATCTTTTTTGATATTTAGAGATTCAATTTTCTTTAGAATTTTATTTCGAATTAAATTAGTATCTATAACATTAATTGATTTTACGTTTTCTTTATCAACATTTGTAACATCAA
>CAYNOE010000578.1:0-1655 GCA_964398745.1 uncultured Lachnobacterium sp. | reverse complement strand
GATCAATACTGGAGGGCTGGAGCTGACATCGCAGGAAATCCGACATGCCCTATATCAGGGACCGGCTACAAGGCTTTGCAAAAAACTGGCGAAATGTAAGGAATTTCAGATGGCGACTACATATAGTGTTCGGGATGACAGAATGCTGGACGAGGAATTTGTGCTTCGTTTCATAGCAGTCTGCTATTATGGAATTGATAAATACGAGGGAATTCCGGATAACTATCTGAATGGGGCAATGGAGTATTTAAATTCGCCGGATTGTGAGGATGGGGGCGTTATAGAGGAACAGTTTAAACGGGTCATGAATGCGGCCCAAAGCATTATGGGCAAGTATGCCTTTCGTAAACTGGGAGAGGATGGAATCCGACGCCCGATCAATAAGGCAATTTATGAGGCTTGGTGTAGAAATCTATTCCTATTGAAAGATAAAGAGATTGCTTTTCTGGCGAAAAACGGCAGCAGGGTGTACGATGACTTTTTAGGGGTCTCCAATGACTCTGTATTTCTGCAGATGCTCAAGGCCAGTGACAGAAAATCGTTTTCCCAACGCTTTTTACAGGTGGATGATATGTTCAGGAGGATATTACATGATTCGGAAGATTAAGGCGGAGAACTTCAAATGCTTTGAGCACGTTGAATTGGACATTTCAAATCTGACCCTGCTTTCCGGGGTTAATAGCATGGGAAAGTCCACGCTGATTCAGATACTTCTTTTACTGAGGCAGTCCGATGAACAGGGCGCATTGGGCAGGGGAATATATCTGAACGGGAAGTACACCAATCTGGGGGTTGGAAAGGACATTTTGTATACAGAAGCAAAGGAGAACAAGATAAAATTTTTGATAGAAGATGATCACTGTTCTATGGAAACAATATATGACTATAACAAAGAGGCGGATTTTCTGAAACAGACCGATGAACTCAGTCCACGCACTATAATGTCACTGGCAGGTTTGAATTTATTTGGCGAAGGTTTTCACTATATCGGAGCTGACAGGCTGGGGCCGCAGAGCAGCTATGAAAAATCCTATTATGAAGTGTGGGAGAATAAGCAGCTGGGAAACCATGGGGAGTATGCGGTACATTATCTCCAGACCCATGAGCTGGAAAATGTGGAAAACGAGTGTGTGCTGTATGATGGAGAGGACAACATCCGGCTGTTAAAGCAGGTGGAGTGTTGGATGGGGGAAATCACTCCCGGCGTTTCGCTCCGCATGGAAGATTATGGGCACAGTAACCGTATTGGGCTTACGGTACATCAGGCGGGCAGCATGGGGGCGGATTATTTTACGGCGCAGAACGTGGGATTCGGTATTTCTTATGTGCTTCCTGTAGTATTGTCTTTGCTGGCGGCAAAGCGCGGGGATTTGTTAATTCTGGAAAACCCGGAAGCGCATCTCCATCCCAAGGGACAGAGGAAGATGGGTGAGTTGATGGCAAGGGCAGCTCAGGGAGGGGTGCAGATTATAGTGGAGACCCACAGCGACCATGTCCTGAACGGAATACGGCTGTGTGCAAAAAACGGGAGGGTGGACCCGGAACGGGTAAGGCTATATTATTTTACCAGGCAGAAGATACTAAAAGATTGGGATCAAAAGATCGTGCCGGTAATAGAAAATCCCATATTAAAAGCTGACGGGAGACTGAGCTTT
>CAYNOE010000577.1:0-1665 GCA_964398745.1 uncultured Lachnobacterium sp. | reverse complement strand
GATATATCGGAGACAGATATAGAATTACTGCGAAAGAAATTTGATGATTTTATCCGTAAGTTTTCCGGGCATCTGGATGGTATGGAGATGTGTGATGCAGTCAGAAAGTGTATGGACTGTGAGGATGGGGAGATTTCGCAGGATCTGCCGGAACTCTTTTCCCTGCAGTGTAAGGCGCTGATGGGGGGATTATTACTGGAAGAATCCGGACTAAAATTGTAAACGCGTGTTTTGCAAGAAATGTTTTGGGAAAAGGGAGTTAAAATGAAAAATTTTTATTGTTAAAAGGCGTGACAGCATATGATGTAGGGGCGAATTATATTGATGAGTGGGCGGCCGCCCTTCGTAAGCTGGGTTGTAATACGTGCGTTCTGGACGGATGGTCTTTGGCAATGCCGGCATGGTATAATTATATAATTTCAAAATATAATTTTGATGTGATGCTTGACTGCAATGGAAATCTTATGTCTTATGGGGTGCCTGAAAATTTGCCGCCACATATTATCTATGGAACCTATCTTCACGATCATCCATGCGGGCTTGAAAGATTAAAGTCTGCAGATGAAAGAACGATTGTCTTTAGTTGTGACAACCGGTTTTGCGATTATATGGAAAGGTATTCTCCGATGGTGAAACATATGGAGTTTGTTCCTTTGTCTGGCAGCTATTATCCGAAATGCATTCCTTATGAGGAGCGCACCATAGACATTATATTTACCGGAGGATATCGGGATCCGGGAAGGACGCGCGAACAAATTCTCGCCACATGCGAAGCGGAAAGGGAGCAGCCAGGGTTTGTACTTGATATTATGGAAGACATTATTGTGAATACCCAGTATACTTTTCCAGAATGCTTGTCCAGAACATTAAAGAAATATAACCGGAACATGGGAGATGATGAGTTTCGTGAGTTTGTGAGAAAATATTTGCTTATTGATTATTATGCCCGTGAATATTACAGAGATAAAATAATACGGACTTTACTGTCATCAGGTCTGCAGCTTCATGTGTTTGGAGCTGGCTGGGATGATTTTCATTCAGAATATAAGGGAAATCTTATTATACATAAAGGAGGAATTTATGCTGCAAGAAAGGCGGTGGCAAATGCAAAACTTGCACTGAACATTATGCCATGGTTTAAAGAGGGATTTCAGGAGAGAATTGCATCTGCCATGTTAAATTAGGTAATTGCAGTAACGGATGAAAGTACCTATATTACAGAGTACTTTGAGAATGGAAAAGACATGGTTGTTTTTTCCTTGAAAGAAATTGAAGCGCTTCCGGAACGCATCAGCTATTTACTGGCCCATCCTGCGGAGGCGGTTCGGATTGCAGAAAAAGGATATAAGAAAATTCAGAATCATACATGGTATAACAGGGTGTATGATATGATGAAAAAAATGGAAGAGGAGTTTGAGGTTTCCCTGCTTCAAGAAGGGGAAGAAGGCAGGGAACTGGAACTTGAGGCAGGATTTCCGGATAAAAGAATTACAGTGTTAGAGGCGGTTTACGAGTTACAAAAAATGATAGCTCTTTCCGATAATGATGTTGGAACAATTGAAAAGCTTTCCGGGACAGATATGGGTTTTCTTTTGAAAAAATTTGAAAAATTTATACGTCAGTTTTCCGGACATCTGGATGGTATGGAGATGTGTGATGCAGTCA
>CAYNOE010000576.1:0-1666 GCA_964398745.1 uncultured Lachnobacterium sp. | reverse complement strand
AACCACACTTGCCGGGGCAGACGGCTTTTTCTGCATTGGCAGAGACTGCGAGGGTCTGCCGGAGGGTGCGGAAATCCAGGTAACAACCCGGTAAAACACAGCGACAGGAGGCTTTACCATGGCTTTTGAATATCTTACAAACGTGCCCCTAAAGCAGGCCAGGGATGACTATCTCCGCCTGCTTAAGGAGCAGGGCTACGGCCCGGAGGAGGAGCTTATCCCCGTGCAGAGCGCCTGCGGCCGGGTAAGCGCCCGGGCGGTTTACGCCCATATCTGCGCCCCCCACTACGCTGCCAGCGCCATGGACGGCGTGGCCGTTACGGCCGGGGACACCTTCGGCGCCACGGAGACCACCCCCGTCACTCTCCTGCCCGAGCAGTTCACCGTTTTGGACACCGGCGACCCCATCCCCCAGGGGCGGGACGCGGTAATCATGGTGGAGGACATTGTTAAAAACGCCGACGGCTCCATCACCATCCACTCCGCCGCCGCCCCCTGGCAGCATATCCGCCAGATTGGGGAGGATGTCTGCGCCGGGGAGATGATACTCCCCGCCTATACGCAGGTGAGTCCCGCCGCTATCGGGGCGATGCTTGCCGGGGGCGTGCCGGAGCTTTCGGTGCTCCGCAAGCCGCTGGTGGGCATAATCCCCACCGGGGACGAGATTATTCCCCCCTGCCCGGACCCCCGGCCCGGGGAAATTATGGAGTTTAACTCCTCCATCTTCTCCGCTATGCTCTCCCAGTGGGGCGCGGAGAGCCGGACCTACCCCATTGTGCCGGATAAATTTGAGCAGATAAAGGCCGCCGTGGCCAAAGCGGCGGCGGAGTGCGACCTTGTTATTTTAAACGCTGGTTCCTCTGCCGGGCGGGAGGATTTTTCCGCCCGGGTCATGGGGGAGCTGGGGAAAGTGCTGTACCACGGCATTGCAATAAAGCCCGGCAAGCCCGCCATTCTGGGCTGCATTGGGGCAAAGCCCGTTCTGGGCGTCCCTGGGTACCCGGTGTCCGGCATTATAGTTATCGAGGAGCTTTTAAAGCCCCTGATTGACTGCTGGCTTAAATCCCCCGCCCCGCCGACGCCAAGGGTTATGGCGACCCTGACCCGGCCTGTGGTCTCGGGCCTCAAGTACCAGGAATTTGTCCGGGTGCGGATGGGCTATGTGGGAAACCGCCTTATGGCCTCCCCCCTTAGCCGGGGCAGCGGCGTGGTCTCCAGCTTCATGAAGGCCGACGGGCTGCTCACCGTGCCCCAGGGCGTGGAGGGCTTCGAGGCCGGGGAACAGGTCTCCGTGCGGCTTTTGAGCCGGGAGGACAAGCTTAAAAACACCCTGGTTGTCATCGGCAGTCATGACCCGCTGCTTGACGAGCTTGCAAACCTTATGCACCTGGAAAACGAGGGTCTGTACATGAGCTCCTCCCATGTGGGCTCCATGGGCGGGATTATGGCAATCCGCCGGGGCGAGGCCCACGCCGCGGGCTGCCATCTGCTGGACACGGAGACGGGGGAATACAACGTCTCCTTCATAAAAAAATACTTCCCCAGGGGCGGCGTGCGGCTGCTGCGCTGCGTTGGCCGCCAGCAGGGACTAATGCTGCAAAGGGGCAACCCCCTGGGCATTGAAAAATTTGCCGACATCGCCCAGCCCGGCCTGCGCTATGTGAAC
>CAYNOE010000575.1:0-1666 GCA_964398745.1 uncultured Lachnobacterium sp. | reverse complement strand
AAAATAGTTAAGAAGGTAAAAATACTTATAATTACTGCAGCAGAGCCAGAACAGAAGGCATTGTTAAACAAAATGAAATCATTGTCAGATCAAGACGATATATTAAGAGTTGTTGGAAAAAAAACATCATATCATATTGGTATGTTGGGGTTATATCCTATAGCACACGTTCACTGCAAAAATCAGGGAAGTGTGGGTACGAGCGGTTCTATGCTAACAGTGACTGATGCTATAAACGAGATTAAGAGTGTAGATGTGTGCATAATGGTAGGAATTGCATACGGTGCAAACAAGGATAAGCAGAATATCGGTGACGTATTAGTATGTAATGCCATTCAGACATCAGAGTCAATTCGGATATCTACGGATGAAAATGGAAAGGAGAGGATAGATGACAGAAATGAATTATTAATTCCGGGGGAAATAATACGTAACCAATTTTTATGTTTCGATTATGATAACAGGGAATATGAGATACATCATGGCATTTTTTTATGTGGTGAAAAACTAGTGGACAATGCAGATTACAAAGAAAAGTTGTTAAATCGGTTTAACAAAATAAAGAAGTGCAAAGAAAGCATAATTGGTGGTGAAATGGAAGGGGTCGGGATGGCATATTCCATGGCAAGTATAGACAACCTGAATTGGATGGTTGTAAAAGGTATTTCCGATTTCGGGGACGGAAAAAAGAATGAAGGTAAAGCAGCCAGACAACAACTGGCATCTGAAAATGCGGTTTCGTTTTGCGTAAACCTATTTAACACTAAGATGCTTACGAATATTAGAGGAGTAAAGGCTTATAGTATAATCGAAACAAAATCGAATAATGAGATGCCAGTAGATCCTTTTGTGATGTTCTTTTATAGAAACAAAAGGATGGTAAGCTTTGCAAAATTATCAAAGATGACAGGAATTCCAGAAGATGATTTAAGAAAATATGAAACATTTGATGATGAAAAAGAAAGGATAAAAATGATTAAAAAAGAGAATGCTGAGGCAATCCGAAATACCTTGGACTGTGATTTAGTGCAGGCAGACAAGGATGGACTTATGTCTAGGTTTTACTATGCATATAAAGGAAAGAAGAGATTCTATCCAGTTGATAGTGCTAAAGTTGTAGTTTTTGATTTTGATGGAACATTAACACATGTTAAAGATAATCGTTCTTCTTGGGAATTAATATGGTTATATTTGGGGTACACGTTGAATGATTGTGGCAGCCTTTACAGGCAGTTTATGAACAAGGAATTTGAACATCAAGAGTGGTGTGACAGAACAGCTCGATGTTTTAGTCATGGAAAATTCAAGTCATGTGATATGGATAAAATAGCTCAAGATGTAAGTCTGGTTGAGGACACAATAGAAACCCTTAAGTACTTAAAGGATAAGGGAATTAAACTTTACATATGTTCAGGGGCAATGGATGATTTGATTGAAATGGTGCTTACAGAAGAAGGAAAAACACTTTTTGATAAAATTGTATGTAACAGGTTTTCATACGATAAAAATGGCTACTTGAAAGCTATTCAAGGAACACAGTATGATTTTGAGGGAAAAGCAGAATTTATAAGTAAAGTCATCAAAGATAATAAAATACAGCCAGAAGAGTGCATTTTTGTAGGCAACTCGGATAATGATGTGTGGGCACATGAAAGTGGGGCAAAAA
>CAYNOE010000574.1:0-1675 GCA_964398745.1 uncultured Lachnobacterium sp. | reverse complement strand
ATGTTCCTTCTCCTCCTGCGGTACGGAATCCGCCTCCAACGTCCGCCAGAGCCAGTACAGCAGCAGAAGAAACACGAGACCGGAACATTCCCTTGTAACATCCCTAAACATAGAAAAAAATACAAGGCTTAGATACGGAACAAAAAATTCCCCCGCTGTCTTTTTCTTCCTGCCGAAATAAAATACCAACGCCAAAAGCACGGCTCCCAGTACCGCCGCCTCTGCCAGAAACGAAATGCGCACACTCCCAGAGGCGGGCAGCATTCCGTTTCCGTAAAAAGCATTGGTCACCAGCGCATCCGCAGGCGCTGCAAACAGCAGATACAAAAGCTTTACGGCAAAATCCACACCGCTTTCAAAACCTCCGCCCGCCAGCCAGCTCCAGAACAGGATGGCGGCTGATAGTACCACGCCGGCAACAGAAAACAGTATGTTTTTTGTAAAACGGGAATTCTTTTTCCACGTACTGTATCCCCAGACTATCGCCAGCCCGAGCGCCAACGCAGCGCCTGCAGCAGAGGTCAGCCCCAAAAACAAAACCGCCAGCATATACACAAGCGGCCGTTTCCCACGCTTTTTACCGGCAAACGCCACCAACACAGCAGCAAGCATCAGCGGTGAAAAAATCCCGCCTTCGATACCGTACTGGTAAAACATAAAATATGTAAATGGAAGAAAAAGCTTAAGCGCACGCGGAAACGGAGACAAAAAAAGCACCAACGCGGCAGCCAATCCTGAAAAAAGCAGTCCGAAGCCAGCCATCACAACCGTTGTCGCTCCCGCCTTTGCAAACGGAGCCAGAAGCAGCATATACAATGGCGGCGCGCCACATTGCCTCGGCAGTTCTGACAGTATCTCGGAAAAAGAATAATTTTCTGCAAGATTCCATGCCGTCATCATACCGGTACCCGGCTCATGGACATACGACACCGCCAGATAAAGGATGATATACAGCAGTAGAGAGACTGTCTCAGGTCCCCTGCCGTGCACCGCCTCTATTCTTTTATTCAGCCCGCGCAGCTTGTCTCCACAGAAATTATATGCACCCATAACTTTTTGCGTAAGGGGTGACATCTGTTCATCTTTATCGAATTTCATAGTTTTTGTCTCCCGTTAAAATCAATATCTGGTGAACCACATTCAAAATTGTACCATATATAGAATAGAATTACCATAGCAAAACACCTATTTATTTGCATTCAGCATGTTTTCAATAAAAATCCCATATCCTTTTGCAGGATCATTAACCAGTACGTGGGTGACACCGCCGACAAGTTTTCCTTCCTGCAGAATCGGAGAACCGGAAAGTCCCTGCACAATCCCGCCTGTCAGGTTTAACAGGTCTTCATCCACCACATGGAAACGGATTCCCTTGTTCCGGTCACTCGGCGTGTAATCCAGAGAGTCAATCACAATCCGGTACGTACGCAGTTCACCGGATGCATCGGACAAAATAACCGCATCCCCCTCTTTTACATCCTGCTTATAACACACTGCGGCGGTATTATCCGCTTTTTTTAATTCTTCACAGTAGGAAGTTTCCAGTGTTCCGTATATCCCGATATCCGTATTGCTTACTACAGTCCCAAGGCAGTTCTGTTCCCCGTAATAAACTACGCCTTCCAGTTCTCCCGGCTCTCCGCGTTTTCCTTTTTTTATTCCAATCACATCCGCC
>CAYNOE010000573.1:0-1680 GCA_964398745.1 uncultured Lachnobacterium sp. | reverse complement strand
ATGTGCAAAAGATTCTCATGCTTTATATATTGTCAGTGGGGATAAGGATCTCCTCGTAATAGAGCAATTTGAAAATGTTCAAATTGTGACAGCAAAAGATTTTTGCGAAAAATATTGTTCATTTTAAATAAGTTCTCAGGAACAATTCGCAAGCAAGCGTTTTGTTCCTGCCATTTCGGCATCTACCAGGTCAATCATTCTTTTTACATTTGCGACATGAACGGCAGAAACTTCATTTTCCCACAATGGATTCACCTGTTTTTCAATTCCTGTACGGTATTTTTGCAATATTTCAAGACGTTTCCCTAAAAGTTCCTGCTGTTCATCAGGAGCAAATACCCCCAGAAAAAAAGCAGCAATGGAAAAGATATTTGTATCATAGCTGAATTGTAAGACTGATGCTTTGAGTGTATCTGTAAACTTATTCTTCCCAGTGTCTGAAATGCTGTAAACAGTACGGTCCGGCATGTTTCCTACTTTTTCGACAGTACCTGATATATAACCCCTTTTTTCCAGAGTTTTTAAGGTAGAATATACCGTTGAATCAGCAATATTAAACCACCATTTTACGTTCATGTAGTTTAATCGTTTGATGATTTCGTATGCATTTAGCGGCTTTTCATAAATTAGTCCTAAGAGCATTGTGGCAGGCTTTGATAACATCCGATTTCCTCCTTGACATTTAATCGTATTTGTAGTACTTTATATATAAAGTAGTGTGAATATCAACTACATTATAACACACTCAAATAAAAATTAGAAGAGCAAAAGGACCATTGTTGGAAAAAGTCCGTAACAGTTCAGCCCAGGACTTTGCACTTCGCTGCAAAGTCCGTAAAAACGCGTAAATTCTGCCAAGAGTGAATCCGGCTCTTTGCCGTAGGCAAACTTTAAATAGCCGGATTCAGTAACTATTCGGCTGAAGGCTGAATAGTTACAAAAGCCCATAACTTTCAAGGGGAAATAGACAGATATTAGGAGAATGATGAAATGAGAAACATCACAGATAATCGGCTGTTTAATATAATTTTGTTATTTACCATCACAGGTGAATTTTTGATTCCGTGGATATTGGAACAAATTTATGCTGAATACAACGGAAAAATAATGGTTATGAGTGCTTTAGGAAGTCCGGGAAGCCCTGTCCGGCTTGTTTATAATTTATGGCTTGTCTGGCTTGGAGTTTTCTTAATATACACAGCAAGTATATACTGTTCGTCATTAAGGGCAAAGTTTCCTGTTCTGGCGGTTTTTATGCTTCTTTCGATTGGAATTTTTGCTGTTGGGGCAGGGCTTATTTCTGGAATTTTCAGTGTAAACGAAAGCAAAGACATAGTTACTGCAGCTTCAAAGATTCATGGTGTAAGCTCTGCAATTGGTTTTATGGCTTTATTGTTTTTTCCGCTGTTAAATGGGATTGTATCATTTAAACAAAAAGGCATACCTGAAGGTATAATCAGCATCAGTTCATTCATGTTGTCCCTTGTCTTTTTCGTCTGTTTCGTTATGGGGGATAAGGTGCAGTTTCAAAATACCATTTTAAAGTATGAAGGATTATGGGAACGGCTCACTTTATTTTGTATGTATGTGCCCTTTATTTACAAGGCTATTGGCATCTTATTTTTCTAAAACAACAGAGGGAGTAAAGCAGTGGAATACAAAAAGAGGATACCAAAAACT
>CAYNOE010000572.1:0-1680 GCA_964398745.1 uncultured Lachnobacterium sp. | reverse complement strand
GATAGACAGCCAGACCGGACAAAAAGGTCCGGAATAACCAATCGGACCGCAGAGCCCCGCAGAGGCTTCTGCGGTACAAATAATGCAGGATAAAAGGTAATAATTTTTCTTACAAAGGAGGAACAGTAAACTATGAGAAAAAGTATACGTAACATTTGCAAAAAAATACTGGTTTGCATTTTAGCGGCAGCAATTAGCAGTTCTGGTTTCTGTGAAATACCCATAACAGTTTATGCCGGGGACGGTTCTGAAATCATGGACGATACAACAGATCAGCCGGATAGTACTGGTGAACGTACTTACACAGATGGGCAGGGTATTATTTACACGCTTTTATCAAATAACAGCTGCTATGTCAGCGGCTGCTCAGAAAATATTAACAGTTCAGTTAAAATCCCGGAAGAAATCAGGAAGGATGACGAAAATTATCACGTAAAGGGAATCCGCGCGGGTGCTTTTGAAAAATGCACGGTTTTAAAAACGGCAGAGGTTTCCAACAGTATCACGGATATTGAGGGTGATGTGTTTAAAAACTGCAGTAATTTAGAAGAGATTTCTGTAGTTTTGGATAAGACAGCTATAAAAACAAGTGGCAGGACATCAATTGTGACAGTAAAAATAGATGACGGGCTGCTGTGCACACCGGCCGGGGTAAAGCTGGAAATCGGTACCGCGGTTATAGATCAGGCTGCTTCTGATAAAAAGACAAATCAGGTTACTTTAAAGGTACTGGTTGTACCCAATGACAATTACAGTGGGGAAGATGTGACACCCGACAGTATTGTACTGCAGAAAAAGGCGGTGAAGGCACTTACGGATGGCAGGAAGGGATTTAAGCTGCAGGTAAGGGATGTGGAAGGCAGCAGCTACTATGTCATGCTGAAAGCGTCCTATCTGAAAAAGGTTACCGGGAATCTGCGGCTGGCTGTCTGCAAAAAAGAAATAAATGCTGCTTCTGGCAAGGTAAAGACTGACTTGAAAAAAGCATTATCAAAAAACAGTATCAAAGCAAAGAACACAAGGATTTTCACTTATAACTTCGGAAAAGGTTCCAGGACAATGGCCAAATTAACGATTCCTGCAACGGCTGTGAAGGGTGCGAAGTCCGGCAGTAAAGTGTACGTCTACAGGTATGACACAGACAGGCGGGTATTTGCTGCAATTTCGCTTCAGCCGTATATTGTGACGGAAAAAGGGAATATCAGTCTGACGGTTTTTAAAGGCGGCACATTCATCGTAACAAAGAAGGCATTCCGGGTTATGAGCAGGAAGCCTGCCAGTGAATTTATAGCGGATGGCAGTGCCACATATTATGTTAATAAAAACAGCAGTCTTGTGCGCGGCTGGAAAAAACTCGGCGGTGAATACTATTATTTTGACCGGAAGAACGGGAAGATGGCGGCAGGTAAAACCGTGGACGGCGTGAAGCTGACGGCAAATGGGACTGCAAAGCGGACGAAGGCGGGAGTCGCCAAAATTAAGACGATGATCAAGGCGCGTGCGGTAGTTGAAAAAGTTACAAAGCCAACGGACAGCTTAGAGCAGAAAAGATTAAAGTGTTTCCGCTGGGTGTTTCAGTTCCCATACCGGAGATACCGGAACTTACGGTCGATGTATAAGAAACCAGTGTAGTCTCGGAAACTCCATAAAAAACAGAAAAGAATTATGTTATATAAATGG
>CAYNOE010000571.1:0-1686 GCA_964398745.1 uncultured Lachnobacterium sp. | reverse complement strand
GTTCTATTGAGACAGGACAGTTTAATCCAACGGCAAAATTGGCATTGGTATTATGTATCGCATTAGATAAAAAGTTTGAAGAATTATTCTATTTTTAGGAAAGGAGTGGATGAGGAGAAAATCTCTATTTTGTCACTGGCTCTATTTTGGTTTTGAAATTCGGCAGAAGAGATTGGGCTAAAAGATAATAAAATTTTAAAATGGATGTAGACATTCAAATAAAGTCGATATATAATTAAGAAGCAATTATAGGAAACAGAAAAGAGAGAATGCAATTTATCAGTATCGTATGACATCATATAAAGGTAAATCCATTAAGACGTGTATTTTGGAAAGAAATGAAGAATTACGGGTGGAAGGATATTAAGAGGAAATAGAATGAAGATCACCGACCAGCTAAGAAAACCATTAAAAGAAGCCAACTACCTGAACGTAGAAAATACCGACAGATACCGCCCGATTTTACGGTTATTTTATATAAAATATGAGCGCATGAAATACTGGCTGTATCTGGAAGATGTATATGAGGAACTGAAAAAAGATTCTTATTTTGAAAATTATACCATGGAGCAGTGCCAGCAGGATTTGATGACACTGGCGGGATGGGGCAATCTGGTTACAATTCAGGATTCTAAAAACGTAAAAACCCTGGAAGAATTTAAAAACAGAAAATATCAGTATCAGCTGTCGGAGTATGCAGTTGAGATTGAAAGGATGGTCATTCACCTCGAGAATTTATTTGTGGAAGGAGCGTCCCTTGAGCCAACTTTACTGGAACGTTTGCGGGAAGAATTATCAAGACTTTCAGAAATGAAGGCGGCTTCCGCGGAACAGACTTATGGCTGGTGGCAGAATCTGGAAAACGATTTCCAGCGTCTGAACCAGAATTATCAGGATTATATGCGCACTTTAAACAGCGCACGTGCAGAGGATCTGATGCGGACGAAGGAGTTTCTGGTTTTTAAGGACCATCTGATTGAATATCTGCGCACTTTTGTAAAAGCATTGCAGGAAAATGTAAATGTGATTGAACGTTATATTAGAAATATTACAGACGGACAAGTGGACGAAATACTGGCAAAAGTTACAGAATATGAAATGAATATTCCAAGGATTGACGTAGAGGTCAGCCGGGACGTAATCAGTGAACGGCTGCATGGGAAGTGGCAGAGTATTGAAGAATGGTTTGCAGGAAAAGGAAATAAAGAGGCAGAAGCGGTTAAGGTTTTTGATGCGACAAATGAAATTATCCGAAGGATTACCCGGTATGCTACAAGGCTTAGTGAGTTAAGCAATCTGGGGGCAAACCGGAAGGAAGAATATTTTAAGGTGGCTCAGATGTTTGCAGGCTGTCCGGATATGGGGAGTGCGCACCGTCTGGCTGCAAGTGTGTTTGGGCTGGAATCGGGACTGCATTTTAAAGGGGACATGCCGAGGGCTACGGATAGCATAAACAGCAGTATTTATGATGAACAGCCTTTTGAAGTAAAACTGGTGCCGCGGGTACGGTCATACCGGGAAAAGGCGAAGCGTTCCGGGATTGCAGACCGCAGGGAAGAACAGGAACGGATCCGAAGGGAAATACTGGAAAAGCTGGAGAAAGAACGGGTTCTCCTGGAGAGTTATATCACAGACAACCGTCTGGAATTTTCCAGTCTGCCGGTCATTGAACCGCAGATTCGGGAT
>CAYNOE010000570.1:0-1690 GCA_964398745.1 uncultured Lachnobacterium sp. | reverse complement strand
ATACCAGTAAAATCACTGCAATAGACAGTTTTCTGGCTGACTTTCCAGTCCTGAACCAGTATACCGGATATACAATGATAAAAATAATGGCGGAATAATGAAACAACGAAGCAAGCAGAACCAGAAGAATAAATTTCTTCCATTTCCTGTCCTGCACCGCCTCCAAGGCAAAGACACAAATTCCTATTGCACTCATCTGTCTCATTGCAGAGTATACCCACAAAAACGAAGGCATTCCTACCAGCAAAACAAAGGAAAGAAACGGCTCTGCACTTTTACGGTAAATCCAGACGGCAAACGGAATAATTGCCAGCATCGCACAACCCAGTACAAGTATCTGGCTGTCCGCACAAATATAACTGAGCAGCTTATTAAAAATAATAAAACCTCTCTCAAAATTATATACTCCCATCGTAAGAACCTGCTTAAATGAAGCTGCAGATACCAGTTCAAAACCATTTATGTATCCTGGCATATCCCCCATTGTCTGATTTCTCAGTCCCACAATAAGGGACAATATTAGCCCACAGCTGATACATAACCATTTCCTCGCACTATCTTTTGATATTCTCTGTCTGATTCCGTTAAAAAATGCAGCTGTAAAAGCCATCACAAGCTGCAAACCTGCATATAAATACATTCATCCTCCATAAAAGCTAAATTCTACCGCTCTGCTTACAGAACAGCGGAAGTATCTTTCACTATATCTTCCAAATACTTTTTCATCTCCATACTATTCCGAAAGAAATTATGATTTTTTTCGGAACATTCTTTTGCCTTTTGTACCATATCACTTCTTGCCACATAATCATTCAATGCGCTTTTCAAAGCATCTTTAAGCAACTGCTTTTTACAGCATACAAACGCATTTTCCTCTGAAATCAGATATTTTGTTACCGCCATATCTTCCGGTGCATATAAGAAAAGCGGAACTCCGCAGGCCAGACAATCTGGAATCTTTGTCGAAAACGCCGCCCTACAGTCCTTCCTGTAAAATGCATCAAACGATTCTGCATGAATAATCAGCCGTGCGCCTTTCATTCTGCTTTTCACCGTTTCATAATCCACAAACCCTTTTAGATTAATATTGGTTTCCTGTCCCAGTTCGTACATAACTTCATCATTTCCTGTTCCATATAAATCAAGATCAAAATCCATTTCTTTCAATACCCGCGCAATTTCAATTAAGGATTTATGCCTATTGAGTCCCAGTCCGCCAGCATAAACAATATGTCCCCCTCCATGATTTTCTGTTTCTGAAAAATCACTGGCAGAGGCCATAATATATTTTGTTGGAACAGCAAATTCATTTCCATACTGCCATGCAAGCTCTGGTGTATTTGCTATAAGCAGCTTTGCGGTCCTGAATAAACGAATAATGCTTTTTTGATATTTCCTGTGAAATATTTTATACAAAATTCCTGCCCTGTCTTTTCTCCTGAAATAATCCCATGTTTTAAAATAATAATCCTCTGTTGTATATACAACAACTTTGGCATGGCATCTTTGGGCAACCCGCATTACCAGTTCGATCAGGAACGCATTATCCCCCATCTGATAAAGCACGAGATCCGGATTAAAATCATCTGCAATTTTCATAAAATCAGTTTTTCTGATTCCCTGTTTCCAGATAGATTCTCTTATCAACATAGTTAAAGAAGAACGCTTTATCTGCCTTTTCTTTTTCAAA
>CAYNOE010000569.1:0-1699 GCA_964398745.1 uncultured Lachnobacterium sp. | reverse complement strand
GACGATTACGGCAGTGGGTGACTGCACACTTGGACCAAATCAGAAGCAGGGGTATGCGGGTTCCTTTAATGAATATTATGACAAGTATGGTGAAAACTATTTCTTTGACGGAGTCCGTGATGTTTTTGCAGAGGATGATTTTACCTTGGTGAACCTTGAGTGCGTGCTTTCCACATCAAATGACCGTGTGGAGAAAACTTGGAATATGAAAGGAAAGCCGGAATATGTCGGCATAATGACAAACAGTTCCGTGGAAGGATGCAGCCTTGGCAATAACCATACATTTGATTATGGACAGGCAGGGCTGGATGAAACCAGACAGGTACTGGACGATGCCGGAATTATTTTTGGATTTAACGACTATACTGCAACATATACAACGGAGTCCGGTCTTGTGATTGGTATTGTTTCGGCAAGCCAGCTGTCAGCAGATGAGGCACATGCGGCATATATCCGGGATGGAATAGAAAAACTCCGGGAGGAAGGGGCAGATCTTGTGATTGCCAGCTGCCACTGGGGTATCGAAGGAGACCATTATCCGAATGACTATCAGAAAAAATTGGCGCATGATGTGATTGACTGGGGGGCAGATGTTTTGATTGGTTCTCACCCGCATGTACTTCAGGGCATAGAATTATATCAGGGGAAAGTAATCTGTTACAGCCTTGGAAACTTTTGTTTCGGTGGAAATTTAAACCCTGTAGATAAGGATACAGCGATTTACCGGCAGACATTTACTTTTGTGGATGGGATACTGCAAAGTGATGTGCAGGCAAAAATCATACCGTGCCGCCTGAGTTCGGCAGACAGCCGGAATAATTTTCAGCCTGCCATTGCCAAGGGAAAGAAAAAGAAGAAAATTATCAGTGATATGAACGAATATTCCGCACCCTATAGTAGCGTGGAATTTGACAGCAGCGGTAAACTGGAAATCGGGGAAGGAAAACAGTAACCCTGAAAAGAAAAAGTATAATTGTAGGGAGAGAATTATATGAATATGAATTATGGTAATCATACCATGGACCGGCAGACCGCTGCGATAGTGGATGGCTGTGAAAATGTCGGAGAAGGCTTAAAGCCGTTGGACCGTATCGGTGATTTTGACGTACGTCCGGGATTTTTCCGGATGAACGGTTCCCATCAGACACTTGGGGGCGTCAGTTTCACTATCAGTTCCCACGGGGCAACAAGCTGTACACTGCTTTTGTTCCGGCCGATGGAATCAGAGCCATATGCTAGGATTCGTATTCCGGAAAGCTACCGGATTGGAAATACGTATTCCATACTGGTTTTTGGTCTGAAAATAGATGAATTTGAGTATGCCTTTCAGTTTGACGGACCGTACGAGCCGGAAAGAGGAAATCGCTTTAATAAAGAAAATGTGATTCTGGACCCGTATGCCCAGGCGGTTACCGGACAGCGAAAATGGGGAGACCGCCCGGAGGGTGACAAGGGTTTTGTATATAAGGCAAGGGTAGTAAAAAGCAGCTTTGACTGGGGCAATGCAGCAGCGGTTAAACATCCGTTTGAAGACCTGGTTATTTACGAGATGCATGTGCGTGGGTTTACAAAGGATAAATCATCCGGTGTGGCAGCAGCAGGTACTTTTGAAGGTTTACGGCAGAAGATTCCATATCTGAAGGATTTGGGAATCAATGCAGTAGAACTTATGCCGATTTTTGAGTTTGATGAAATGGAA
>CAYNOE010000568.1:0-1709 GCA_964398745.1 uncultured Lachnobacterium sp. | reverse complement strand
TCATATCGCCAACTTACATTAATTAATCTTTCTTTATCTTTGATATTAGGGCAAGTTTTCTTGTGAACAGTAATACCAGATCCTTTCGTAATAAAGCCGATTATAGAGTCACGCTTCACTGGTTTACAACATAAAGCTTTTGTTACCAAAATATCATCATATCCATCAATAATAATGTCATTTTTTGATTTTTCTGCTAAAGTTCTTTTTTTACTAAATTTAGCAATTAAATCATCATTAGATGATTCTTCTTCAAAGAAAAGTCTTATAATGTAAGATGCTGTATAACGAAAAGATCCAATATTTAAATATAATTCATCTAAATTATTTAGCTTTAATTCTTTTAAGATTATTTTACTATTTTTTTCAATATCACTAAGGTTTAAATGTTTTGTTTTAAGATTTTTTTCTAAAATAATTTTACCATTTTGAATATAATAATCTTGATCTTTTTTACTAAAGTAAGCTTTTATTTTACTTTTAGCACTATTTGTTTTAACAAAGTTTAACCATTCCATCGAAGGATTACTATTTTTGTTAGTATTTATTTTAACAATATCATTATCTTGTAATTCATAAGATAAGGGAACTATTTCATCATTTACAATGGCACCAACTATTGTATCTCCTATTTTAGAGTGAATGCGGTAAGCAAAGTCAACGGGAGTAGCACCTCTTGGAAGTTCTATACAATCTCCTTTTGGGGTAAAACAATATATCATATCGTTTAAAATCGTTTCTTGAGTAGAAAAATCGAAATCTTCTTCTTTTTCTTCATTATAAGTTTCAATAATATTACGAAATAATTCTAGTTTTTGTTCCATAATATTTTGAATTTTTTTAGTTCCTTTTTCCTTATATGTCCAGTGACTGGCAATACCTTTCTCCGCTAGTTCATCCATTTCAAAAGTTCTAACTTGAATTTCAAAAATATTACCTTTGGTACCAATTACACCAGTGTGTAAAGATTGATACATATTTTCTTTTGGCATAGCAATATAGTCTTTAAATCTTTTGGGAATAGGACGATATTTTTCATGAATTAAACCAATTATTAAGTAGCAATCATTTTTCTTTTCGGTGATAATTCTTAGAGCTAAAATATCATAGATTTCACTCCATTTTTTACCACTAGATAATTTTTTATAAATACTATAAATACTTTTAACACGAGATTTTATATGAAATTTAATGCCATTTTTAATTAAGATATTTTCAATATCTTCTTGCATTTCTTTTAAAACATCTTCTAATTCTTTGATACTTTGATTTAATTTATCGGTTATATCATTATAAATATCTGGCTTTGTATATTTTAAGCATAAATCTTCTAAATCACTTTTTAAACCGTATATTCCTAAACGATGAGCAATTGGTATTAACACTTTCATCGTTTCTTCTACTTTGTTTAAATGTTCTTCGGGATTTTTAATCCAAATAGATCTCATATTATGTAATCTATCTGCTAGTTTTACATATAGTACCCTTACATCTACAGAAAGACCAACTAAAACTTTTCTAAGATAAATAGCTTCTCTTTCATTATTATTTGTAAGTTCTAGTCTGCTAATAGTTGTAACATTTTTAACAATAGTTAAAACATCAGTCCCAAAGTTTTCTTCTATTTCTTTTTCATTTAATCCCTGTTTTAAAAGGCCATGCAAAAGAATAGATATAATAGTTGTCTCATCAAGTTCTAAAGTACTTAA
>CAYNOE010000567.1:0-1711 GCA_964398745.1 uncultured Lachnobacterium sp. | reverse complement strand
GCGAGGATGGCTGCCGCCCGGAGGTATTTGCTGTAGCATTTCGTGTTTTAAAAAATGATATTATGTCATGTGACCAGGATGAGAAGCGGCTTCCCCAGTTACGTCTTAGTTATCATGTTGGAGAAGATAATCAGGATGTTCTGGATGGAATCCGGGCAATTGATGAAGCGATTTATTTTCTTGGTATGGGAAGCGGGGATCGATTAGGGCATGCGACAATGCTGGGAGTTGATCCGTGGGAATGGTATTATAAAAGGCATTACAAGATTTCTATTCGGCAGATGGATTATTTGGATAATGTAGTATGGCTGTTTGAACAGATAATACGCTATAAGTTGTCCGAGGTAGATGATGTGCTGGAATATTTAAAGAAAGAATACTGCGTTTATTTTGAGAAAATTTATCAAAAAGCACTTAGTGAGGAATATTCCAATAAAAAAATTGATAAGGATATTCATGCATATTATGCGTCATGGGAATTGAGAGGAGATGACCCGAGATGTTATGAATCAGGAAAATATGAAGTGCATAGAAATTCTGCGTCTGTATGGGGGATTTATAGTGTAAATAAAAAAGTTCAGAATAAAACAAGGATGATGGACAGTGCGGTTACGCTGTATCATGCCTATCATTATAGCAGTATGGTTTACAAGGAAGGAAATAAACCTGTTACTGTAGAAATACCGTTTCATGTTATTAAGGGAATTCAGGCAGTACAGAGAAAAATGATGGATTATATTGCCAGACATGGAATATCTATTGAAACAAACCCGACTTCCAATCTTTTAATTGGAGGTCTGCGGGGATATGAACATCATCCAATTCTTAGTTTTTATAATAAAGGACTTGATGATGGAACAGATAAGGACATGGCATGTGCACAGATTCATGTATCCATTAATACAGATGATGCAGGAGTTTTTTCAACATCATTGAGAAATGAGTATAGTCTGATGGCTAAATCATTGGAACAGATGGCAGATAAGGAAGGGAATCCTTATTATAGAAAAGACAAAGTTTATGATTGGCTGGATAATGTCCGTCAAATGGGAAATGAGCAGAGTTTTTGTTATGATGATCTAAAGGAGTCTGATGCTATATAAGAGATTTTTTTCATTATTTGGTTTAAAATTTTATCATGGACTCCAGTTCGGCAGAACAGGTTCTGTGCATGGGTATGCGGGCGATACCTGTGCCGTGGCGGAGGGCATGAAACACGGGCTGGAGGAAGCGGTCTTATTTGTTACGGGCTTCCAGTTCGGCAATGCGGGTGGTTAATTTTGCCAGTTCCATTGTCATTGTCCTTTTATTATTTATCCATACACACAAAAAAGACTTTTCATTTTGCCAAAACTGGCTACTTCTCAAAGTCTCTTTTACGATATTCCAGACAGGGAAAGCATATCTTTCTTTTTAGTCTTACTACTTGCAACCTCCAGGGAATTACGCTTTTGCCGTATACTGGATATGGTGCATTGTGTGCATGGTAAATAATAAAACTATGTATATGCTGTATGTGTCAGGCATCCAGACAGCATCTTTTTAAGTTTACAACTAAATATATAGCCTTCTTCCTTGTCAGGGGTTCGCCTGCCGCGTTTATTATCTTCTCCAGCAGTCCCGCGCCCTTTTCTGACTTTTCAGATTTTATTACACTCAAATCTTTGTGGCGGTAATCATTGTAAAGTGTGGTACCTGCTTTCACACAACG
>CAYNOE010000566.1:0-1713 GCA_964398745.1 uncultured Lachnobacterium sp. | reverse complement strand
TTCGTTTTTGCCTTTTTGACCAATTGTGTGGCATAATTTTCTTCGCCGGTGTGGATGACGCGGCACGTGCCGCTCCCCGCAACGATATGGCTGCCGGAAAACAGGAAGTCGCCAGCTTTTTTGTGCACCGGAACGGATTCTCCGGTCAACAGGGATTCATTTACTTCCAGCCCGTCGGAGGAAAGGACGGTGCCGTCTGCTACAATTTGCTCCCCGATAGCAACGCGGAGGACGTTGCCGACGCAGATTTCTTCAAGCGGGATTTCCCGGATGCCATCATCGGTTACGAGACGCGCCGTTGTCGCCGTAATAACCGATAGTTTGTCGATTAGCTGTTTTACCTTGAGCTCCTGTACAATTCCAATCAGGGAATTGAAGATGACAATTCCCATAAAGAGCATGTGCTTGTATTGTCCGGAAATAATAACCAGAAGTGCAAGGACAATATTCAGGAAATTAAAATATGTACATGTGTGGGAAAGAATGATTTGCAGTTTTGATTTGGATGATTTCATTGTAAAGTGACTCCCTCCTTGGCATAAATATGCGTTTTTTATTGTGATTTCACGGCAACAGATTTTTTGTTATAATATTTCGCGATTCCTTGGTTTATCCAATAACTGGAATCCGTGGATAAATTCATCTGACGAAAATCCGGTACCGGTTCGGGCAGGCTTTCAATTATGACATCAGAACTTTGAGCCTCGCCAATCTGGTGGTATATTGCCATTGCGCTTTCATGATATTTTTTGAACTGTTCGATAGAACCATTGCTGCACATACGGTAAATCAGAGTATTAGAATACCTATAATTAGCATTTATTATTGGCAAAAGAAGGCACAAAAACAGCATTATTATCACACCTTCTTTATATCCTGTAATAATTTTTGATTCATTTAGAAACACTCCTGCCAATATGCTTATCGTCATCATAGAAATAATGCATACCAGTATTCCTACAAATTCACATCTGTTAGGGAAATACTCTGAATTTGAATAGGCAAGAAAAACAGGAAAATATGTCACAACCGGCAGGAGGGCGCACATAATTATAATTTTACATGCCAATATTTTTTGAAACCATTTTCCACCGCCAATAAATATGCCTATCATGACACATGAAAAGATAATTATCCAAAACGGTGTCTTAAATACGAGATATTTTATGGAATCCACGCTCTGATTTACAGAACGCATGACAGCGTCTGTCACATGAAGTCCGCTGTCATCAATCACATCATGTCTCGCGTAATTTCCCGGTGCTGCCGTGTTAATTACTGCGCCTGCTACAGAGATTCCGAAAAACAAGTAGTCCAATTTTCCACAATTTTTAAATCCTTTTACAACAAGAATTGTTAAAATTCCAAAACAATGGGCTCCGACAATTTCCAGACTTCCCCCGCAGGCTAAGAATGACAATATGCATGCAACAACATAGGTGGCTGTGTTTTTATTTTTGATGAACAGCGTGATTGCCAGCATTGCAAATGACAGGGGGAATGAGTAGGAAACTGCCCCGGAAAACCAATAGAAAATTTCCGTCCATGCCTTAAAACCAAGAATAGAAAATACTACAAAGAGACAGAGAAGGGCTTTCAAATGTTTCTCCATACCGATGATGTTGCAGATTTCTCTTGTTAATAAAAGCAAAGTTAATATAAATAAAATAACATTTAAAATATCGGCCTCTTCAGCATATTGGAGCCAGTTTT
>CAYNOE010000565.1:0-1716 GCA_964398745.1 uncultured Lachnobacterium sp. | reverse complement strand
ACTAACTTCATTAATAAATTTATCTAATTCTAATAATTTAGTACGTACTTTAGTTTTAGTATCTTCTAAATCAAAATCTAAAAAAGTTATATATTTTTTTATAGTTTCCCCATTAATTAAATCTTTATCTTTTAAATATTTAATTACTTTCTTGTGAAAAAATCCTAAGTTTTTAGTTTGAGAAGATTCATAAATATTTTTTAATTCTTCTTCTGGTATATTAAAGATTTGATATTTATTTTGGTAATATTCATAACTTTTAAGCATAAACCCCACCTACTAACTTCTTATTATTATAAAATAATAAATGTGGCTTGGTCAATCAAAATTTTTGAAATGATTATTAATATGTTAGTATTCTTAGAACATCTTCACCATCAGGATCATTATTGTATAAATTAGATATATAACACATAATTTGAGATTCAAGATAAAAGGTATCATTACTATTAGAATTATTAATAATAACTAATATTTCATTTTCGGTTATTACAGACGAGAATTTTTTGATTAAATAATCTTTTACACTCCCCACCATGTCAATGTTATTATTTTTTATTTCATTTAGTGAATCTTTAATTTCTCGCATTTTTTGACGTTTTTTCTCAGTTTCAATAGTTATTTTTTCTAATTCTTGGGCATTTTTTAATTCTTCTAATATACTTTCTAAGCTCTTTTTAGCTTGGTAATATGTAACATTATAGTAATTAGAGTTTTTATCAACTGGCGCCGGAAACTTATTATTTAAGGTCAAATCTTCGCCATGTTTTAATATGAATACTGTTTTATTAATTTCAGATAACTTTGATACACCTTCTTTTACAAGTTCTATACCATATTTATCTACTAAATCTTTGATATATTTACTTCTATATACAATTATTCCTTGATCCTTTAATTTTTTTTCTTTTGCTAACTTTTCTAATATTTTCTCCAGACTCTTTTTGGCATGAAAATATAAATTTTTATAATAAATATAATTTTTAACTTCATTATTTGGATATTTATTATCTAAAGTTAAGTCTTCCCCATGTTTATATAAAAATAATTCTTTATAAGTTTGGAATAAAAGAGCAACTCCTTCTTTTACAAGTTCTATACCGTATTTATCTACTAAATCTTTGATATATTTACTTCTATAGACAATTATTCCTTGATCCTTTAATTTTTTTTCTTTTATTAAATTTTCTAATATACTTTCTAAGTTCTTTTTAGCATAACAGTATATGGAATTATAACAATTAAGAGTTCTACAACTTGATTCTTTAAATTTATTATCTAAAGTTAAATTTTCTCCATGTTTAAGGAGAAATACTTCTTTTTGTGTTTCGGTCAAAAGAGATACTCCTTCTTTTACAAGTTCTATGCCATATTTATCTACTAAATCTTTGATATATTTGCTTTTATAGTTTTTTATAAATTTGTTTCCATTTAATTTTAAATCCAGTTCACTAATAATTTCATAATTAGAGCTTTCCTTTGCTTTAATATTTAAAAATGTTTTTCCATATAGTTTGGCAAGTTCTATTATTTGTTCTTTTGGTAAAGTTTTAATTGCTTCTTTTATTTCTCGATAGGTTTTATTAGGATATCTGAATCTTAAAGATACCTTTTTCATATCATTCGAAATATTGTTAAAACACTCTTCTTCTGGCAAATTTTGATATTTAAAATATAAATTATACATATATCTTAAATCATTTTCAATGTACATTA
>CAYNOE010000564.1:0-1721 GCA_964398745.1 uncultured Lachnobacterium sp. | reverse complement strand
CAAAAACTGCAAGATTATTATTCGTGACATTTCTGGCAATATCCTTGGACGCAAAAATAACTTTTTTATTTTCAAATTCTGACACATCCATATCATAAGTATTTTTTATTTTTTCCAGTGCCTGAGCATAATCCTGTTTTTGCTTTTGGATAAATTCTTCCACCCCGTATCCGGAATATAACTGAAGCGGAAGAACATTCACAATCATATTGTCATTTGTTTTTTCAGTATTACCACCAAGAACGGTAATGCTGTCTGCGCTTCCTTCATATAAATGATTTCCCCGGCTCTCAAGATTCGTTATGATGTTTTTATTGGTTCTGATGCTAATATGCGCTCTGGAAATTCTGTTATACGGCTGATAGCCCCACATATTTCCGTACTCCGGATATTCCAGTACCACCTGCCGTTTTCCTGCCACAGGGTACCATGGAAACCAGCCCGGCAGCATAACTGCCCGCGAATTGGCATAATACTTGTTGTGGTGTCCCCTATACTTTATATGTACAATCAGCTTCGCCGTTTTCTGGTCTGTATGAATGAAAATATTATCGCCCCGCTGCCTGAACTGAAGGCTTGTTTTTTCTGTTCCGGCATACATTTCTTTTACAATATACCCATGATACAGAGTCAGACAAAAATCCTGACGTTTGTGGGCCGCCTTAATTTCCAAATCTCCTTCCACGCTAAGTTCATCCTGAAATGACAGTTTCAGATTATAATCTGAAACTAAAAAATCCATCTGGTCAGGCGCGGTATAAGAGTTATCGTCAATGTGAACTGCATAATCTGTCATATCTTTATTCAGTCCGTCCCATCTGTTATTGATCCTGTAAACTGACGCCGACTGATAAGATAAAACCAGAAATACTGCCGCCATAATCCCTGATATCACACGAACAATTTTTGCTTTCCGGATATACGCTGTTCCCACACATAATAACAGCAGCAGCCAGAAAATTAACAAATAAATGCGCACCCGTTCTATTTGAAAATCATTCATAAAGTCGGGACTCCATACTCCATTCTGATAAAGAATCTGAAATGGCCATCGTATTTTTTCCCACAAAACATCAATAGGAAACTGCGGCTTCCTTTCCCATGCAATTGTTTCCGCAAAAGGGCTGATAAAAAACAGAAATAAAACCTCCGACATAAGCCAGTATCCCGTATTTACAGCCGCTGATACCAGAAATGTCAGGAAGATACAGATGAACTGCGGAATCAGAATATTACAGAGATAATTGATGAAAAACCATGAAATAAAATAGGATGTGCCATCATTTTTATAGGAACACAAAATCAGGATTGCACACATCCCTGCATTCCATATAAGTGTCTGAACGAGTGTGAGAAAAAGTGCATGCTTTTCATATACGGCTTTCTTTCCTGCCGCATCGGAAACTTCCCTCACATCGTTTCTGTTTGCACTGGAAATAAAATAATATGACAGGCATGCCAGGAAAAAACAGATATAAAAATTAAAACGCGCCAATGTATGTAACAGAAGAAATCCCGTCATTCCAAGCTTTGTAAAAAGAATTGCAAATCCGTAAGTTACCAGAAAAAATAAGGCTGATGCCGCGATACAGATTTTGGATTTCAGGTAATATTTTACCGTTTCAGAGTTCATATCAGTTCCCCCTTTTTTGAACATCGGTCCATTAAGGGCCGATGCTACATATCAAGTTTTCATAGAAAACTTGACACAATCTTTGAAC
>CAYNOE010000563.1:0-1721 GCA_964398745.1 uncultured Lachnobacterium sp. | reverse complement strand
TTGTGACATCCCTCATTGCCCGCTTTATATTTACCTCATTATCGGTAATCACAACCGAGCACTCATAAATACTATCTTCACCATAAGTATCTTTATATGCCTCTACTAACCTCTTCCGATTTTCTTCTGCAACTTCGGAAGGCAACCAGTCCGTAGTGCCAACCACAATGCCTAATTTTATGTCTGGTACGTTTTTCAAATCCTACCTCCAATCTGTACTCTTACTGTGTCTATCTTCAATAGAAGTTTTTTCTTATTTTTCTTCCTTCTTTTCCACAGGCTTCGGACGGAACTGATAGAAAATTTCCGGGATAAGGATGGTGTTGTCCATCTCAGCCACCATCTTTCCATCAACGGATGCCACAACATGACCCTTGCAAAGACCGCGCTTGAAAGAGAAGACCTCTGCATCAAGATCAAGACGGTCACCGGGATGTACTTCCTCATGGAAAGTTACATTGACCTTATAACCATGTGCCACCTTGCCCTCCATGCCTTCGCAAGTGGTAATTGCCACAGTCAGCATCTGACTCATCGCCTCTACCTGGAGACAGCCGGGCATGTTGGGATTCCCAGGGAAGTGTTTCGGGAAATACCACTCATTATTGGTCAGATTCTTGTAGCCCTTTGCATATTTACCAGGCAGAACTTCAGTCACACGATCAATCATAAGAAACGGATACCGGTTTGGCTGGAACTCCTGAAGCTCCTGTGCATTCAAGGAGAACGGCTGACCTTGTTTTCTTTCACTCATTTTTATTTACCTCCTATTCTTTACCTTTTTACATAATGCACCATTTCTGATTTACATACTGTCTTACCCTTACATACCAGCTTTCCCTTCGTTGTATAGTAATCGCCCGAAATCTGTTTAAGATTTATTTCAGCTTGTACTTCCTGCCCTGGGCTGATCTCTTTTAGAAACCTGATATTTGTCATACTGGTGATAATCGGCACACTTTCGCACCCAGAATGAAGCATATCAAAAACTGCAGCTGACTGTGCCATCATTTCCAGCATATAAGTTCCCGGCATCACAGGATTATCAATAAAGTGACACTTCCAAAATGGATACTCATCTCCAAGGAAACACCTGCTTGAAGCTTTAGCCTCATCCAACCAGATGCACTCCTCATCGATTAGTAATACCGGTTTAGCAACACCTATCTGTTTTGTAATATCTACTGCGCTATAGATTTCCATTCAACAATACCTTCAAATAATTACTACTTTCTTCTTTTTACTAACATACGGTGAGTGATAATGAATATTTGTATGTCCCATCGCAAAGCATACCAGAGCTTCTTCCTGTTTTTTCAAACCAATAATCTCTTTTAACTTTTCACTATTATTAATAGCGTATTTCAGATTTCCGTTATATCCGCTACCAATTCCGTGAAAAGACGCTTCCAACTGCATTCTTTCTGCGGCAATTGCACCGTCTACCGTAAATTCTGGTTTTCCTATTATTACAACTGCATACTCAGCGTCCCAGAAAATCGGTTCTTTTTTTTCATACAAATCAATTATTTGCCGGTATTGAGGATGTAATGGCCCGACATTTTCAACGTGATTCTTAAGCACTTCCAAAGCCACATAGAAAACCTCAGGCAACTGCTTTTTTATAAGCACTATTTTTACTGTTCCTTTGTTTTTCTCTGTTGGTGCACTCTGACCAGCAAGCAGAATCAGATTTAGATCATCCTCTGTAATTTCCTCGC
>CAYNOE010000562.1:0-1721 GCA_964398745.1 uncultured Lachnobacterium sp. | reverse complement strand
GGACAGTTTTATCAGACGCGTGTGTGGCGAATAGGAAATGGAATGGCATTGAAATTTGAAAGACAGGTTGAGGATAAGCAGAGATGACATTAAAAAGATATGGGAGTAGCAGGATGGAAAGGTAATAGTGTTCGCGGTTTATATTAAAAGCACTGGAATATCCCTGCCTGTGATGCTATAATGTCCATAAGGAGAACGGCATGGAGAAGGATTTTGCAAAAGAAGATGAAAACAAAATACAGTGGCATCAGGCATTTGTAGGAGCAATGTACTGTGAGCTTGGTGATGATATTAATAGTGTGGAATTTAATCCGGAACACAGTATTACCAGAAAGCCATTGCAGATAGATCTTTTGATTGTGAAAAAACTTACGAAAAACGGTGTTCAGGCAGAATTGTCCAGCAGTATAGGAAAAATGTTTAGCGCGTATAATATCATTGAATATAAGTCACCGGACGATGAGCTTGGGATTGATGCTTTCTTTCAGGCGTACACTTATGCCTGTTATTATAAGAGCAGTGCTGACCGGGAAAATGAACGAAAGGACAGGGATATAACAGTTATACTTGTTAAACAGAGATATCCTCTGTCGCTTGTCCGTTATCTGGAAAGCAGGGGCTGTGTTCTTACGGAGAAATTTCCGGGTATCAGTGCAGTTTCCGGAAGCCAGTTTTTTAAAATTGTCATTTTTACGACCGGGAGAATGAGTCCGGAGAATAATATGTGGCTGAATGCGCTGCGTGGAAATCTGGAACGTGAGAATTATGGCAGGCTTGCGCGGGAAAGTACAAGATTAAAAGGTAAGGCGGCTGAGTATGGTGAGGCTGTGTTGTCGGTTGTAGATAAGGCAAATTTTAAGCAGGTTCAGGAGTGGAAGGAGGACGAGGATATGGCATCATTATTATATGAAGCAAGGACACAGGGAATACAGCAGGGGATGCAGCAGGGAATACAGCAGGTTGCGATTGGAATGCTGAAAGCCAATAAATTATCTATAAATGAAATAGCCATGTATTCCGGACTGCCCGTTAAAGAGGTTGAAATGCTTGCGGATGAATTGAAAAATCAGCGGTAATGCCTCCGACATGCGGAGGATACTGACAGAAGGCTATGCGTTAGCATGGCCTTCTGTGTTATTGAGACAGCGAACTAAAGCATCAGTTATTCAAAAGTAAAGTTGGGAAGACCTGGCAATGTATGATGTGAATGCAGCTTACTGGAATCTGCTATGGGGTGGATTTATTGTGCTGGGCGGTTCGGTGTTTGTGCTGGGATGCTTTTTGATAAAAAGGAGTATAAGTGCAGCTGAGATGAGAGGAGACTGATACATAATGGAACAACAAAAAAAGGGAATACGAAAACACTACATTGACAATCTGCGTAATTTAACAATTCTGCTGTTGTTTCCGGTACACACATTTATGATTTGGAATAATTTTGGTTCCCGTTTTTATATCTGGCTGGGAGAAAACAAAATATTAAGCACATTGATTGTGTTAGTAAATCCATGGTTTATGCCGATACTTTTTGTCCTGGCAGGGATAAGTGCACGATACGCCCTGGAAAAAAGATCAAATAAAGAATTTGTGATACAGCGGGCGGGCAAATTGCTGGTTCCGTTTATCAGTGGAATGATATTTCTTGTGCCGTTCCAGACATTATATGCGAGAAAATTTTTTGACCATTATGAGGGGAGTCTTCTGGATAACTGGAAATATTT
>CAYNOE010000561.1:0-1722 GCA_964398745.1 uncultured Lachnobacterium sp. | reverse complement strand
GGAGTATGAGAGCCTGCAGGCTGATTATCTGCAGGCGCAGGCGGACTACAGCGGTATTCTCTATGCCTTTAACAGGCTTACCTGCGGCAGGGTAAAGGATTTTTTTACCGGAGAAGGAACCGGTCTGAATGCCGGAAAGGGCGGAGTGAGCTATGTGGTTGCGGACGAGGGCGACGGCATTTATTACTATATCCGCACGCTGGCATCGGGCACTGCTTTTGAACTGGGGCTGGATATGCCCGAAGATTATGACGGGGTTTCCGTTACGGACTTTGAACTCTGGGTCAGACAGGAGTCTGAGCAGGTACAGGTGGGAGGGCGGATTCCCGTGGATGATAAGCTCAGGCATTTACAGCTGGACATAGCCTCTGTGGACAGGGTGTTTATCCGGCTTTACGACGGCTCCGAATTTATCGACGACTGTGACATTGACCCTGACGAATATACCGGACGGCTCAGGATCGTGACAGGGTATCGGATTGAGAAGAACGAGGATGGAAAAGTGGGAACCTACGCATTGGAGACTACGGATACCGGACTTGCACGCATCACCATCACGCCGGAGCCTGGCGGGAAAATTGCGGGTTACACCATCCGGGATGCGGACGGCATAGCCCTCCTGGACGGGAGCGTGCTGCCTGTCGGGGAGCCGTTTCAGTATCTGGCGGCGATTGCCGGAAGCCTGGAAGAAATGACAATCCGTTTTTACGACGCAGACGGTGCGCCGCTCTATGACGCGCGGTTTAGGATAAGTGACAGCACAATCAGAAAAATTGCCGAATGAGTCGTCGCAGGACGGGAAAGTGATACAGAGAGCAGGGGAGCAGATGTACGAAAGAGGAATGCAAAAACATATGAGACATGCGGGCAGCATGGCGGTTATAATGGCGGCTGTGATTCTGGTTACAGGAAACGTTCCGGTTCTGGCTGTGGAGAGCGACAGGGATAACGGCATCCGTTCCGTCAGGGTATCTGACGATCAGATTGCAGAATCGACGTTAATTATCGGTTCCTACCTCATAGATCTTGCCGGGTTAAACGACCATGTCTATGAGCTTGCAAAGGATTCAGCCGGCGCGTTTTCTCAGAGCAGGATGTATTACAAATCGGAGCTGGCGAAAGGACAGTGGTTTGAGATCACGGACGCCGTGTCCATCCGCGATATCACAAGCGCGGGTACGCCGGTCCTGACCGGGGTGATTGAAGCGCTGGAATTTACCCATCGAGTGGAGGCAGACGGGACGGTGACGGATCTGCGGGTACAGGCGGCCGTCAACGAGTTCGATATCCCGGATCCCTATGACCTGATGGATATGGAGGAACTGACGCCTGTCAAGATGCGGTATCAGTATCTCCAGTCCAAGGAGACAAAGACCCGGAGCGATGAAAAATATCTGGAGATGATGGAGATCTTTTACGGGCTGAGCATCGAGGATGATACCACCAGGGACTGCGATGCCTCGCTGGATGCGCTGGCTTCCTATAAGCTGGATGTGACTGCGCGCGGCAAACCGGGCTCATGGGCAGAGGCGGTGACCATGGTCATGGAAGGGGAGGACGCGAGGCGCCGGGTACAGTCTTTGAATACGCTGGATATCTATTTGGATGAGCTGCTCAAAAAGGCAGGCGGTCAGGACCAGGAGGGCTTGCGTACAGAGGAGATGGAAGCGTTTTATGATTCGCTGCGTGAGCAGGAGGGCAGGACATCTGACAGTAATGTCA
>CAYNOE010000560.1:0-1723 GCA_964398745.1 uncultured Lachnobacterium sp. | reverse complement strand
CCATGGTCCGCCAGGAGGGACAGAGAATGCAGCATCTGATAGCCGATATGCTGACACTCGCCAGTGCTGACGCACACGGGATTAATCTGCATCTGTCCGACTACTCACCGGATGATTTTCTGCTGTCCGTTTATGAAAAACATGAGCAGCTTGCACTGGCCAGACAGATTTCCCTGCAGCTTGCACTTCTGGATGATACTTACAGTACCTGCCGAATGGACGGCGAGCGCATCACCCAGCTTCTTTCCATTCTCGTGGACAATGCTCTCTCTTACACGCCCGCGGGTGGGAAAATCCTGCTTCTGCTCTCGCAGACAGAGAAGCGTACCACTTTTGCAGTTGCCAACAACGGTCCATCTATTCCGGATGATGAAAAGGCACATATTTTTGAACGCTTTTACCGTGCAGACAGCGCCCATACTGACAACGGGCATTTTGGTCTGGGGCTTTGTACTGCGCAGGAAATTGCAAAAGCGCACCACAGCAGGATTACAATACTGGATTTGTGTGACTGTGCAATTCTTCCGGAGAGCTTTCCACGGGAACACGGGGTGGTATTTCTGTTTACGATTGCAGCTTAATTCCTAATTCTCCGTATACCTGCACGCCGGGAACCCGCTGCATCCCCAGAACTCACCGAATCTTCCATTCCTCCGTTTCATCACGCCGCCGCACCTCGGACAGAGCTTTTCTGAACTGTTTACACGCTCTTTCGCCATCAGCTCAAAACACTGCTGGTTCATTCTGCAGTCATTCAGGGCTCTGTGGGCGCCCTGGGTACTGATGCCATAATGGGAGGAAATATCCACCAGTTTGTAATGCGTAAGCTGCGAAAGACAGCGCCTTGCCATGGGAAGGGTATCGATATAATCATTGCTTATAGTTTGTCCATACAAATCCTCCGCCGCCCGCCATATAAATTTCATGTCAAAGGAATGAATATTGTGCCCCACCAGAATGTCATCCCCGATAAACTCAAGGAATCGGGGAAAGACAACGGACAGTTCCGGTTCACCCGCCACCATTTCATCCGTGATTCCATTTACTTTTGTTGCCCCGTAAGGAATATGCCGCTGCGGATTAACCAGGCTGCTGAAAGTATCCGTTTCTTTTCCGCCAGCCACCTTTACCGCTGAAATCTCAATGATAGAATCGCCCTCCGGGCTGATTCCCGTCGTTTCAAGATCAAATACCGTATAGTTTTTTACATAATCCTTAAGAAGTTTTCCTCTTTTGTTCCCTAACATACCTGCAGCCTTTTCCCTTTCGTTTTTAAACTTTTCCTATTGTCAAAGATACCTTATCCTTTGTACGCTAGTGTGCTGATACAGCACACTAATTCTGACTACAGTTTGCTGCATCAATTGCAATCACCAGAAGCAGACCGTCCAGTTCATCCGCCGGATTCGCGAAGTCAATTACATAAGTATCTCCCCAGTGAAGCAGTTCTTTGGAAATATGTATCACCGGACTGCAGCCGCTGTACACATCATAATTCCATCCGAGAAAATCCCCTTCCACCCGCCAGCCATTATAATCGATTTCATATTTTGGAACAAAAAACGAAAACTGTTTTTTGATGCTGCCGACAGTCCTTCCGCCGCTTTCAACTTCAAACACCGGAAGAAACGTAAGCAGCCTTTCATGTATTATGGCAATTTCATTCTGGTTGCTGTCATACACATGGAGCTGGTGTCCAAATGAGAAAAATTCGGCTTTAACA
>CAYNOE010000559.1:0-1726 GCA_964398745.1 uncultured Lachnobacterium sp. | reverse complement strand
ATCTTGCCTTGCGGGGGAAGCCTGCCGGCTGTCCATGGAGGCGGCATCAGCATTTAGCAGGCTGTCTGAAGGTCTACATTCCCTGAAAGAAGAAGCATTGAGTATGATTATTACTAAAAAAATAGAATTTGAAAGGGAAAACTGGGATGGAAAGAATGGGGAGACCCCGCATTATGTTCATCAGAGTGATGCCCCACAAGTGTTTTTTTCAGAAGTAAAAGAAAATTCCATTCCGGGGGAACTTGCGGAGTACCTTGTGGAAGCTCTTGAAGGGGACAAACTGGTGGAGAGCTTACAGGAGATAGAAGCTGAATATGAACTGCTTGGGGAAGAGGAAAAGCAGATTTTTGACTTGCCGGAAAACAGGCAGGGAGAAGGGCTTGCGTGGTATTACTCTTACGTCAAGGATGACAACTGGTACCGTGTGTCCCTTACAAAAGATGGGGATGATATCATAGTGGAACATGTGGGGACCAGGGACGGCTGCACGGTAAACTACATTTTTTGGAATTGTGAGGGAAAGCACACGTACCGGGAGATACCGATGCGGGCCGGAGGACAGGCGGGAAGCAGGCCTTACTTTATAGAGTGGGACGGAGAGAACTACCTTGCTATTCCCTACTGGGATAGGGAAGGGGAAACCATTATCGGTGTGACGGTATATAAATACCGCTATGGCTATGAAGGGGAGGTGCTTGCAGTAGGAAAAAACAGTGATTCGAGTATATGTGTCATCCCGCAAATTACCGATGGAGGATATAAATTTTACGATTTTCCATACAATGCCACAGAATGGCCCATAGTGGTGCGCTATTGACAGACAGTCCGTTAAATCTTTTCAGACATGACGAAAGCCACGAGACATAGGGGGTATCTCGTGGCCTTCATAATAGGAATTCAGCAATGAATTGCTATGTTGGGACTTTCACCCAACCTGAGTTCTGGAATTATCATCCGGATGTAAAATATTTCTAATTGCCAGAACCAAGTCGTATCGATATACGACTATATACATTATACCAGCCAGCACAAATGCTGTCAATACATCAAATAAAGAATGTTGCTTTAAAAACATGGTTGAAAGAATAATGGAAACCGCCAAAATAAAGGAGGCAACTTTAATTCCTTTCTTGTTTTCAAACTGTTTGCTCTTAGCAATTGCAATATGTGCACCCAGGGAATTGTACACATGGATGCTGGGCCAGAGGTTGGTCGGGGTATCCGTGCGATACAGCGCCTGAACCATATGGCTGAATATATTGTCGCGGGGCATAACATATGGCCGCAAATGGTGGCCGTTTGGCCAAAGTGTTGAAATAATCAGGAAAATGGTCATTCCTGTAAAAAGGAAAATACAGGTTTTGTAGTAATCGGTTTTGTCCTTGAAAAAGAAAAACATAACCACAGCAGCGACATATACAAACCACAAAAAATACGGAATGATAAAAAACTCGCAAAAGGGAATGTAATCATCCATTGCCATGTGTATCACAGTGTACTGCTTTGTCACTGTCTTTTCCAAGTGGCAGAACCATGTCATGTAAATGATTCCGTATATAATAAGAGGAATCGCATGACGATAGTTTTCATAAAAGGTTTTCAATTTTTTCACAATAAAGACTCCCATCATAAGCTGTTGCAATGTCAGCAGCTAAAAATAAACTGTCCATTTACACATCAAATATAGCAGACTTTTTTGATTTTGCAATCCCTTTTTTTCATCTTT
>CAYNOE010000558.1:0-1726 GCA_964398745.1 uncultured Lachnobacterium sp. | reverse complement strand
AAGCGCACAATAAATAAAAGGTCAAGGGTAATATTGGTCAAAGAGGAAATAACAAGGAAAATTACCGGAGTCCTGCTATCCCCGAGCGCCCGGATAATTCCTGATAGGATATTGTATAAAAATACCGTGGGTATGCCCATAAAAATCACAAGAATATAAGCATAGGCATACTCGATGATATCTTCCGGCGTATCCATTAAAATCAGGATGTCCCTGCAGAAGACAACCGTAACAAAAGTCATGACCGCTGCAAAGGCAAGTCCGAGCCAGACACAGTTTGCCACATACTTCCGAAGTCCCGCTTCATCCCCTGCGCCAAACCTTTGGGCAACAGGAATGGAAAATCCCACACATATACCCATGCAAAACCCAATAACAAGAAAATTAACGGAGCCGGTAGAACCAACTCCCGCCAAGGAATTAACCCCGAGATACCGGCCTACTATCAAAGTATCCACCAGATTGTAAAACTGCTGGAACAGATAACCGAACAGCATGGGAACAGCAAATCCCAAAATCAGTTTCATCGGCTTTCCCTGTGTCATATCCTTCGTCATAGCTGCATCTCTCCCATTACCAAATCAAATATCTCCTACACTTTATTCCGAAAAAAGCGGTGTGGACAGATATCGGTCACCCGAATCCGGCAAAAGCGCCACGATGGTCTTGCCCGCATTTTCCGGTCTTTTTGCCAGAATCGCCGCTGCATGGAGCGCTGCGCCTGATGTAATGCCGACCAGTATGCCCTCCGTTTTTGCAATGGCGCGCCCTGCCGCAAAGGCCTCCTCATCCCCCACTTTAATTATTTCGTCATATATTTCCGTATCCAGCACCTTCGGCACAAAACCTGCACCGATTCCCTGGAGTTTATGGGGACCGGGTTCTCCTCCCGACAATACCGGAGAGCCTTCCGGCTCCACCGCCACTACCCTGATTGCAGGATTTTTTCCCTTTAAGTATCTTCCCACACCGGAAATCGTTCCTCCTGTCCCGACACCTGCCACAAAAATATCCACCTTGCCCTCCGTATCCTCCCAGATTTCGGGAGCTGTGGTCTTTTCATGCGCTTCCGGATTATATGGATTTTCAAACTGCCCCATAATAACGGAACCTTCCATTTCCCTGTGCAGTTCTTCCGCTTTTTCTATAGCTCCCCTCATGCCAAGCTTTCCGTCTGTCAAGACCAGCTTTGCGCCATATGCCTTTAACAGATTCCGTCTTTCCATACTCATGGTATCGGGCAGGGTCAGTATCGTCCGATACCCTTTCGCCGCCGCCACGCTGGCAAGACCGATTCCTGTGTTGCCGCTTGTCGGCTCTATAATGGTAGCGCCCGGTTTTAAGACTCCTTCTGCCTCCGCACGTTCAACCATATTTAAGGCAACCCTGTCTTTCACGCTTCCCGCCGGGTTCAGATACTCCAGCTTTGCCAGTATCACTGCATCCTTTACCCCTGCCTTTTCCATATAGCGGCTTACCATTAAAAGGGGCGTATGTCCTATTAACTGTGTTGCACTTTCCACTATCATTGCCATATTCCCTCCAATCTGAAGCACATTACCTCAAAAATATTTTAAATAAACAATGCTTATCATTATTCCTACTTATTTAATAGGATAATTGCACTACAAATATTACACCCATTTCCAGCAAATGTCAACTTCATTCGGGCCTGACCAGCGGTGAGGAATAAATTTTATTATTCCGATGCTTCATGCATTCCCCC
>CAYNOE010000557.1:0-1726 GCA_964398745.1 uncultured Lachnobacterium sp. | reverse complement strand
TCGAATTCCCATCTACTGGAAAACAACAGGTAAAATGAAAAAGGTAAAAGGTAAGAAAACGGCTTTAGCAAAGAAAAAAGGTCTATACCGGGCTGACTGGAAAAAGATAAAAACTACTGTTCATAGATATTATTTTAGTACAGGTAAGCGTAAATGGAAAGTAAAAAAAAGTTTATCAAAAACTGTTTACAAAGTTTATGGAAAAGCCAAAAAGAATGGTAGTTATAAGTTAATCAAAACGACAAAAAAGAGAAGCATACAGTCAAAGTACAAGTATATTAAAGTTGTGCCTGTAAAAGAGTGGGATTAAAAAACTAATAAGTACAAAAACCAAAAATTTCTAGTAATTTGCAACATTTCTGCTCCCAAATCCGTTATATAAGTAAGATGGGTTTGGGAGCAGAATTATTTTATAAAGCGGAGGAGGTTTTTATAATGAGGTTTGGAAGGAAAACAATAGCAGTTATCATAGCCCTGTCCCTGACATTCGCATATTTTTTACAGCCCCGTGCGCCGGTTTGGGCGAATGTAGATAAATCGGAAACAAAATATTTTAAACCAGGGATATGGCAGACTCTGGATAATCTGGAGAACCTTTCCAGTAACCCGGAAGATTGGATTGAATCGGGGAACTACTGCTATGAATTTCTGGACAGTCAGAAGAAATACATTACCATACGGGACTTTTGGGGGACAGTATCTTCAGATGGAATATTGACAATACCGGAAAAAATAGACGGATATAAAGTTCTTGGTGTGGGAACCTGGCCGGCTAAGGTGGGAGCACTGCCAGAAGACCAAAAGCATATATGGTCATGGGGGCGTGAAAAAATTGTTATGCAGGAAAACCCACTCATCAGGAAAATAGTGTTGCCGGAAGGATTGGAGTTTTTAGGCGGCGATTCATTTCGCAATTGTTATAACATGAAAGAAATATATCTGCCGGATAGTCTTGTTGCGATTGCGGACGGGGCATTGTCTTGTGCTACCGATTTGGAGAAAATAGAATTTCCACAGGGCGTGTATGTGGATAAAGCGGCATTTGGCGGCCCATATAGCGGTAACGGCTGTAGCTTATCCTTGGGGGGAGCACATCCGCTGAAAATGGTATTGTATTCCAATTGTCATATAGCTTTTGACACCGATTCCTATATTGCGTTTCCCAAGGGGAAAAAGACAGAGCTGGAGATACGTTATTGTGAGGGGAAAAACTATTATTATGCGTTGCAGGGATATATAACAAAGCTCTGTGTTGACAAAAAGCTTTCTGAGTTCCAGTTAGAAATGGGACTAGGGGTTTGTGATACAGATAATCCACCACTATTGGATTATTATGTCACAAAACTCATTATGAATGGGAAAAATACAAAACTGAAATTGTCAAAGTATGTAAATGATGTATTCCCGAACGGAGGCTTAAAGGGGCTGTATACTGTGGAAGGTGCGGCATCCATAAAGGAAGTAAAAAAATACAATGTTTCCAGTTATTGGAAAACAACAGGAAAAGCGAGAGAAATAAAAGGTAAAAAAATGGATTCTACAGAGAAAAAAGGTATGTATCAGGCAGGCTGGAGAAAAATTAAAACGAATATATGTAAATATTGGTATAATCTGTCAAAGGGAAAATGGACATCCAAAAAGACCCCGGCTCAAACTGTATATAAAGTTTATGGGAAAAAGAAAAAGAGTGACAGCTACCAGCTTATTAAGACGACAAAAAAGAGAA
>CAYNOE010000556.1:0-1730 GCA_964398745.1 uncultured Lachnobacterium sp. | reverse complement strand
CATTATGAAGATGAAGTGGTCATGCAGCGGGATAAAAAGAAAAATGAAATCTGCCGGACGCATGACCTGCAGTTAATCCGTGTGGAGAATTCATATGCAAGGAGGTATAATCATATTAAGGAGATACTGATGAATTATTTTTCAATTCAGCATTAGGGGCAGATGCTATTTTCTTTACAACTTTAATAAAATCCGACTCATTGTCTGTCCCCCTCCAGAATCTCTTTCTGCTTTTTCTTGCTGAATCCTCCAAGAACGAGCTGGTATGATTTATCCATTCATATCTCATATGTTTCCTCCTGTAATTCATCATTGTTTTTATCCTTTAATCCAGTATGTATCATCACCCCAGATTTGTATCCTGCAGCCTTTCGGTGTCTGTTTTAATACCTGATACACACTGTAATAATCCGGATACGGACTAATTAACCCCATAATCGAAAATCCAAACCAGAAGCCATTCCAGGTCTTAAATCCAGCCGGACTGAACCAGAATATGATCAGGGGCACGATTCCCAGTAACAAGGGAAGCAGGGACATTAATATAAACCTGCCCCGCTTTATCGGATAAGATGCAAGCGCAACCGCTGCAAATGCCTTCGGATAAAAGCCAATATACACCGTCGCTTCTTTGGGATACACAATTGCATGCAATAATTCATGAAGAAACAGACCCGCAAAACTTAAAATAAATCCAATCACTATAAATACAGGATTTACTACAACCTGCTTTACAAAAAATGTTTTAAAAAACATAGAAAAGAAAATAAGCAAAAAAGGAATAACTGCAAACGGCAGGGCGGCTGTCATCATTTTTTGCATGGTTGCAGGCATCTTCATTTTTCTGGCTTTAGGATCCAAGTTTCCTTTTTGATATTCGGATATTTCCCCGTCTACTATTCCTATCCATTTAATGTCCGGCATTCGTTTCACCTCCTATTTTATTCCAACCAGTTTTCTGACAATCGGAATCAGTTTTATCAAATGATACACCAGCACAGTCAATATAAAACTACCAATGCAGATAGAAACTGCCTGCACAAATAAAACATCACTTATCTTCACAACATAATACGCCAGCGCCACCAGAATAGACTGGTGCAAAATATAAACCGGATAAGACGCCTGATTAAAATACTCGGTAAAACCCGTTTTCTGATTTAAAAACCTTTTCCCTGCAACAAGCAAAACCAGAATCGTAATCCAGCCAATAAAATTCACCCAGCAATCCCCATAATAAGAAAACCTGTAATATACTGCCACAGAAGCAATTGTCCCGGTTACACATAAAAGTGCAAGCCATTTTATGTTTCTTTCCAGTTTTTCTATTACCTGGTCATTACTCAGCACATAATATCCTGCCAAATATAAAGCAAGATCCTTTCCTATACTGAAACCGCCGAAATTTCCCAGATAATACATCAGCCATATTGGAATAAATAAAAGCAGTACACCAAATGCCGGCATCTTTTCCATACTGGCTGCCAGTTTCCCATATGGTACGAAACGAAACAAAAGCAAAGTAATCATTGAGATGATAAACAAAAACAGAATGAACCACAGGTGTCCCGGAGTAAACGCTCCGTCATAACCACTAAAGTCCGTAAGATGTGTAAAAAAATATTTCCAGTTATCCCAAAGGCTTCCTTCATAACTATCAAAGAATCTTCTTGCGTACAATGTTTGGAATGGTACAAAAAATATCATTCCACTGATAAACGGAATCAGCA
>CAYNOE010000555.1:0-1733 GCA_964398745.1 uncultured Lachnobacterium sp. | reverse complement strand
TGATATTTAAAATATAAATTATACATATATCTTAAATCATTTTCAATGTACATTATATATCTTTTTACATTACCATTTACATCTTCTTTTTTATGAGGAACAAGAGTTTCTTCTGCTATATTAATGTGAGCATAGTTAATAAATAAATTAAAGTCTTTTTTAGGAAATAATTTTAAAAGTCTTATAATAACTTGTAAATTTATTCCTTTTCCTATATTTTCTAAATTATAAACAAAAGTATTATTTTGACTTTTTAATATTGGACTTTTATTTTCATCTTTACCTATATATGAGGAAAGTTTTTTAGTATATTTAGGATTTCTTAATTTTTTTAAGGCTTTTCTTTCTATTTGAAAAATTCTTCCTTTAGTAACATCACACATTTTTCCTATTTCTTCTAAAGTTCTAGTTTTCCCGTCATTTATACCAAATCTTAATCTAAGTATTTCTTGTTCTCTTTCTGAAAGGGTTTCTAAAATAACTTTTATTTCTTCTTTTAAACTTTCATTTATTGCATATTGTTCGGGAGTAATAGTATTTTCATCTTTAACAAAATCTCCTAAACAAGAATTATCTTCTTCTCCAATTGGTGTTTCTAAAGATACTTGATCTTCAGATGCTTTAATTATTTTTCTTACTTTGTCTACATTAATTTTCATCTTCTTAGCTATTTCTTCTTCAGTTGGTTGTCTATTAAGTTCAAAAGTTAATTCATTTTGAATACGAACCATTTTATTAATATTATCAACCATATGAACTGGAACTCTAATTGTTCTAGCATGATTGGCTATTGCTATTTGGATTGACTGTCTAATCCACCAAGTAGCATAAGTGGAAAAGCGACAACCTCTTGTGTAATCAAATTTTTTTGTGGCTTTCATAAGACCCATATTTCCTTCATTTATTAGATCTTCAAAGTCTAATCCTCTTCCAATAAATCTTTTTGCAATATTAAGCACTAAACAAAGATTAGATTCTATTAATTTGTTTTTAGCTTCAATATTCCCAGCTTCTATTTCTTTAGCAAGTTCTATTTCTTCTTCTTTAGTTAATAATTTTTTACCACTATTTTTTATATCTTCTAAATATAATTTTATAATATCTAAGTCTTTACTATTTTCAGCAAATTCTGATTCTAAATCATTTAAGTTAATTTCTTCTTTAATTATTTCAACATTGTGAAGATCACAGTATGTTGATAATAAAGTCTCTAAAAATATATTATTATGGCAAGTTTTATAAATACTTTCTTCTTTAATTTGTTTTGCAGATTTTACTATTTTTTTAAAATAATTATTTATAACTTCATTTTCTAAAATTAGATTAAAATCTACTTCATAATTAACTTCAATTATAAATTTATCTAATTTTAGTAGTTTATTATGAATTTCTACTTTAGTATCTTCTAAATCAAAATCTAAAAAGGTAATGTAATTTTTTATAGTTTCCCCATTATTTAAATCATTATCTTTTAAATATTTAATTACTTTCTTGTAAAAAAATCCTAAGTTTTTAGTTTGAGAAGATTCATAGATTTTTTTTAATTCTTCTTCTGGTATATTAAAAATTTGATATTTATTTTGGTAATATTCATAACTTTTAAGCATAAACCCACCTACTAACTTCTTGTTATTATAAAAAAATAAAGGTATCCAGTCAACAAAAAAATATTAGGCATAAAATATTTATTTTCTTAACTTTTGGATATCTTAATTATTTTTATAAAATGTCTT
>CAYNOE010000554.1:0-1738 GCA_964398745.1 uncultured Lachnobacterium sp. | reverse complement strand
TTGTCATGCCGATTCCCTCCTTCAAAAGCTTCCGCGTTTTAAATAAATAGTGTCTGCTTGGGACAAAATAAAAGTGCCAAAAACATTGAAAATACTGACTATGTAACCATTCTGTAGTATAATAAAAGTGCAAAGAAATATTATGTTTTCCAATAAAAACCTTGCACTTAAGGAGAATGGTTATGTATAAATTTGATAAAAATCATCAGTTTGGTCTTGCAGATTTTAATCAGCCTATGGGTCTGAAAATGAATCCAGAAAATCGTTGGGTAAAGAAAGCGGAAACGATTCCGTGGGAAGCTATTGAAGAGAAATATGCTGCCCTCTTTCCCGGTAAGAAAGGAATGCCAGCAAAACCTCTAAGGACTGCGCTGGGTTCCCTGCTCATACAAAAACAGCTCCAGTTTTCAGATAGAGAACTGGTAGAAGAAATACGGGAAAATCCATATTTTCAATATTTCATCGGGCTTCCCGGATATCAGGATGCAATGCCGTTTGTTCCTTCCCTTCTTGTGGAATTTCGTAAGCGTCTGACAGCAGAGATGCTGGAAGAAATCAATGAGATGATTATCGCTTACAATGCCCCGGATGATCCGCCTCCAACAGATGGCGGGGACGATAATGCAGGAAATGAAACAAATTCAGGTACATTAATTTTGGATGCCACATGTGCGCCGCAAAATATTTCATATCCACAGGATGTAAATCTGTTAAATGAGGCACGAGAGAAACTCGAAAAAATGATTGATATCATTTGTTATGAGCAAAACCACTACAAACCAAGAACGTACCGCCGGAAAGCCCGAAAAGATTATCTGAACCTGGCAAAGTGTAAAAAACGCACGGCCAGGAAAATCCGCAAAGCAATAAAAGCCCAACTGCAATACATTCGCAGGGATCTGGGATACATAGATGCTTTTTTGAAAGAAATTGATTTGTGCGATGGCCTTTCCAAGCAGCTTGCAACGATTAGAACACTTGTCGAACAGCAGCAATACATGTATGACAATAAGGTTCATAGTGTTCCTGATAGAATCGTTAGTATCAGCCAGCCGTATATCAGACCCATTGTCAGGGGCAAAGCAAAGGCACCGGTTGAGTTTGGAGCAAAGATTGATCTCAGTATTGACGAAAACGGCATTGCAAGATTAGAAAGATTATCCTTTGATGCTTACAACGAATCCGATGTACTCATAACAGCAGTTGAAAACTATAAGAATCGTACAGGACATTACCCGGAAAGAGTTCTTGTAGATCAGATATATCGAAACCGTACAAACAGAACGTTCTGTACAGGACATGGAATTAGAATTTCTGGTCCTGCGCTTGGCCGCCCTAAAAAGGATAACAAGGTTGACAAAAAGCAGGAATACATTGACAACAATGATAGAATTGAAATTGAGCGGGCATTTAGTTTGGCAAAACGCAGATATGGTCTGGGTTTAATAACAGCGAAGCTGGATACCACAACCAGAAGTTCAATTGCTTTATCAATTATTGCAATGAACGTAAACCGCTTAACCGTGGTTTCGGTCGCTCAAATTTTGTTTTCGATTATTACAAGATATAAATTAGTACGTTGTAGTGAAAAAATATATGCTTAACAAGATTTATAAAGTTTAAGAGATTTATTGAGCAGACACTAAATAGTATTTTACCATTTCCACGCTGATATTTTGTTCTTCTGCGATTAGGGAGCAGCTTTTATTATCCACATAATAAGCAACACAGACCTCAC
>CAYNOE010000553.1:0-1738 GCA_964398745.1 uncultured Lachnobacterium sp. | reverse complement strand
GGCACATTTTTATTGCCTCCGGTCTTGTACCAAAAACAATTAATATCTTATTCATATTCTCCAGTTCTTTCTGCACGAAAATCAAATATTCTTATATAAATTAATATATTCCAGATACCTGTCCCGCTGATTAAAATGCATCCTCCCATATTCAGAGCATACATTTCTGTCCAGGCTGTTGTTCCTTACCTCATCAATACACTTCTTCAGTTCCTGCCAGTTCCCCTGTCCAATGACATAACCGGTTACATTTTCTTCTACCATTTCAGGACTGCCACCAGTATCATAAGTAATTACCGGGGTTCCACAGCAGATGGACTCCATATTCACTGTCGGGTAATTATCCTCCAGGGTAAGGTTGACAAACACATCCGCTGCTGCATAATATTCTGCCAGTTCCTTTGTATTGTGAACGTACAAAACCGGCATAATCTGCCGGTCAGTAAACTCTCTGTTAATCAGAGTCTCTTCTTTTTTTGTACAGCCAATTAATATAATTGTCGAATCCGGATATGTGTCCACAATTTTTCCCATTATTTCAGGATTGTTTTCATACATCCACTTGTTTGCAAAGCCCAGAATCACAAACCTCCCGGACAACCCGAACTTTCTTTTCATCTTGTTATGGTCAAGATTCCGAAAAAGTTCAGTATCTACACCATTCGTTATGGTTCTTATATCTGCATCCTTTAACAGCGGGGATTCCGCTGCCAGACCGCTGATCCACTGGCTGCATCCTACCACATACAGTTTCTTTATCATTTCATAATATTTCTTTTTATCATAAAATACACTTCTGGAATTATCCACAAAAAGGCTTTTTACTTCTTTTTTATTTTTGGGACAGTTATTACATTCCTTTCTCCATTTTTCACAGTTTATTATATCAAAATATGTGCATTTTCCTGTAAAGAACCAGCAGTCATGCAGCGTCAGAACCGTTGCAATATTATGTTCTGCCAGATATTCAAGGAGCAGATTCAGATTGATATAGTTGGAATGCAGGTTATGTAAATGGACTATGTCCGGTTTTTCAGAATCCATCATCTTTAGCAGCTTCTTTGTCTGTATCCTGCTTCCGTATGCCTGACGCCCTTCTATTCTTGTCATTAAAGCATGGATTTTTTCATCTGCAGCATTTCCCATCCGGTATCCATTTTTCGGTATTTCATTCCCTGTCTGACTATACACACAAACTGATTCATAACCATACTGAACCAGCATATGGTCAATGTCACGCATAATCCTTCCCGTACTTCCAATTCCGTATACTGCATTTATCTGCATCACTTTCTTTCCTTTTTGCACTATCGCCACACCCCCTTATTATGCCTGCCAGAAAAAATACCAGCTATGCAAGTCCGCATTTGGAATATACATAACCAGCAGCATTCCTGTTGCGACAAACTTCACCAGATGCTTTTCCTTAAAAGATGAAATAATAACCGGTATTGCAAGGCTGATAAACATTCCGGGATACCATGCCAGTCTGACCATCGTTCCCCCTCCCAGGGCCAGCAGGGCAAGCATCCAGAATACTGCAATATAATAGTCACCGCAGACCGAGCAATGATCCCGTATCTGTTTTCTCACTATTAACATTAAAAACAAAATGATAAAGACCATGGCCGTAAGAGTAACCGGACTCTCTTTCCAGAACGACCCATAGAGATTTCTTCCAAATAATCCTGCTACTTTATTTACCAAAATCAGAAAATAATTTCTGAATATATGGCAT
>CAYNOE010000552.1:0-1741 GCA_964398745.1 uncultured Lachnobacterium sp. | reverse complement strand
AGTGTGATTATGATTCGGGTTTTACATGTTATAGGAAAAATGGATATTGGCGGAGCTGAGACTCTGCTGATGAATATTTACCGTAATATTGACAGGAATAAAATACAGTTTGATTTTATGGTACATACGGCGAAAGAATGTTTTTATGATAAAGAAATAAGGGAAATGGGTGGAAAAATTTACCGGACAAGCAGATTTAACATTTTTAATCTGAGAACATACAGAAAGTTTTGGGATAATTTCTTTCCTGAACATCCTGAATACAGAATCGTTCATGGACACATTAACAGTTCGGCAGCAGTATATTTATCCCTTGCAAAAAAGTACCATAGGATTGCGGTAGTTCATAGCCATGCAACAAAAAGTACGGAAAAAAATCTGAGGACATTGGCATTCAGGTTATGTTCTTATCCTGTCAGATATATAGCAGATTATTATTTTGGGTGTTCAGTACAGGCAGGCATTGACCGCTTTGGAATGAAAGTTGCAGACAGCAGATATTTCTGTGTTTTGAAAAATGGGATTGAGAGCAGGAAATACAGTTATGATGTAAGCAAAAGGCTTAAGGTAAGGGTGAAACTGGGAATTTCGGAGAATCAAATTGTTGTAGGGCATGTTGGAAGATTTACGGCTGCAAAGAACCATAAATTCCTTATAGATTTATTCTCAGTTTTTAACAGGAAGTATCCAAATTCTGTGTTATGTCTAATAGGGCAGGGGGAACTGGAAGATACGTTAAGAAATCAGGTTCAGACACTTAAAATTGAGGATAAAGTGCTGTTTCTTGGAACAACAGACAGAGTGAATGATTATCTGCAGGCGATGGACGTATTTGTTTTTCCTTCACTTTTTGAAGGACTGGGGATCGCGTTAATTGAGGCACAGGCTGCAGGCCTGCATTGTGTGGTTTCACAAAACATACAGGAAGAAGCAGATATAAAAGCAGGATTAATAACAAAGCTTAATTTGTCAGATTCGCGGGAGAAATGGGCTGACCAAATATACCAGGCTGCCTGCAATGACAGATTTGATACACAGAGGCATATAGAACAGACAGGGTTTGATATATCCAGCAGTGTTCGGCAGCTTACAGAATTCTATATGTCTGTCCTATAGGAAGGAGACTGACATGCCATCTTATATTATCAGGCTGGATGATGCCTGCCCTACGATGAATCATGATAACTGGAGGAGGATGGAATTATTACTGGATTCCTATTCAGTAAAACCGATAGTCGGGGTAATACCTGATAACAAAGATTCGGATTTTACATGGAATTTTGATGAGAACTTCTGGACAAAGGTCAAAAAATGGCAAGAGAAGAACTGGGAATTGTCCGTGCATGGATTTCATCATGCAATGCATTATCATAAGCCGGATAAGGAATATTATCAATTATCACACGGGGTAAATACTGAGTTTGCCGGAGTGCCCTATGAAACACAGAAATTAATGATATTGGAAGGTATTAATATTCTGTATGATCATGGAATAAAAACTAGAAGTTTTTTTGCACCAGCACATACATATGACGCAAATACTGTAAAGGCACTTGCGAAAACAAGAGTAATGGAATTTATATCAGATGGATATGCATTATGTGCATACAGAAGAGATGGAATAATATTTATTCCATCAATTTGTGATGGGCCGTTTTCGATGCCATTTGGCCTATATACATATGTCTTTCATCCATCAGTGATGCAGGAAAAAGATTTTATCAAACTAGACTCTTTCCTT
>CAYNOE010000551.1:0-1748 GCA_964398745.1 uncultured Lachnobacterium sp. | reverse complement strand
ATGGGTATTATCTCAGTAGAAAATTCTGACCGGCTGTTCTGGCTGGGCAGGTACAGCGAACGTGTTTACACAACCATCGGGCTTTTTATGAAAAGCTTTGATGCAATGATTGATTTAAAAAATAACCAGTATGAGGAATTCTGCAGGCGGCTGGATATTCCGTGCATTTATAATTCAAAGGATGAGTTTGTCAAAAGATACTGTTTTGACAACTCAGACCCAAATTCCATTTATGCGAACCTGCAGCGGGCATATGACAATGCAATTGTGCTGCGGGAGGAAATCGGAAGCCAGACGCTCTCCTACATACAGCTTGCTGTTTATGAAATGAACAGGGCGGTGGCTTCGGATGCGCCGCTTGTATTTTTACAGAAGGTGCAGGACAATCTTGTGGCATTCTGGGGACAGGCGGACGATTCCATAGAAAACCAGCTTGTACGAAACGATATAAAAATCGGAAAGCGTGTGGAACGGCTCGATTTGTATGCGCGCCTGCACATGAACGAAACGGCAATGTCAAGGGAAATCCACCGTCTGGCAGGAAGGATTGCAGCCACCTCGCTGCATTACAGCACAGAACGTTTAAAAAGGCTGCAGGAAGCCGTTGAGAAGATGGATTACCGCGAAATTGTACAAGAGGCAGAAGCTCTTGTGGAGGGATAGGCGATGAGGGCACTGCAGTTTCATTACTCCATGCATATAAAGTTTGACGACCCTGTCCGTGAGCACCATTTTACGCTGCGATGCCTGCCTGTTTCCGATGAAAGACAGCATATACAGAATTTAAGGTACGAGGTGTTCCCGAATGAATTCATAAGCCTTGCGCAGGATTCATTCGGGAACGAATGTATCTATGGTTATTCCCGGGGAGAGCATGACCATTTTGACATTGATGTGCAGGGAAATGTGACGACCGGGCTTTCGGACAGCGTGAGCGCCCCGCGGGCAGAACGCGCGGCAATCTATAAATACCAGACAAAGCTTACGATGCCGGGGGATGCGCTTTTAAAATATGCGGATGAATTCCGTTTTCCAGAGAGTCTTCCAAATTATAACCGTGCGTTGTCCATAATGCAAAAACTGCATGGGAGTTTTTTGTATGTGCCGGGAGTTACAAATGTGGCAACGACCGCGGAACAGGCGCTGCAGCTTGGAAAGGGCGTCTGCCAGGATTATTCCCATATCATGATTTCCCTCTGCAGGATTATGAAAATTCCGGCGCGTTATGTGGTCGGGATGTTAAAGGGCGAGGGGGCAAGCCATGCGTGGGTGGAGATTTATGATTCTGGCAGATGGTTTGCGTTTGATCCGACCAATAACCTTGTGGTGGAAACGGAGCATATTAAGATTTCGGGCGGACGCGACTACAGGGACTGTATGATAAACCAGGGAGTGTTTACCGGAAAGACCGGCCAGTCGCAGGAAATCCATGTCAGCGTGCAGGATTAACGAATAGGATGGTAACAGTTCAGTCCAGGACTTTGCACTCCGCTGCAAAGTCCGTGAAAATGCGTAAATTTTGCCAAGAGTGAATCCGGCTCTTTGCCGTAGGGCGCTAAACGTCCTGAGGACGTTTGTTCAGCGCGGACCGAAGTGAAACGCAGACAACTTCAATAGCCGGATTCAGTAACTATTCGGCAGAAGGCTGAATAGTTACACAGGATGTGTCATTGCCTAACCGATATTTGTATAGAAGTCCAGCTAAGAAATGTCAACAGGTAAAATGAAAAATGTTAAAAAAGTTTTTT
>CAYNOE010000550.1:0-1755 GCA_964398745.1 uncultured Lachnobacterium sp. | reverse complement strand
GTAACAGTAAGTGTATCTTCATTTTGGGTAATATCTGCCTCAATTTGCTTTTCTGCGTATCTAAGTGCATTAAGCAGCAGATTTTCCAAAATTCTAAAAAGAACGTTTTTATCTATATTAACCATTGCTGATGAAATATCACTTGTAATAAGAATCTTTTTACCTTTTTCGAGCTGGGCAGTATTATGTTCCAGTTCACTTATCAGTAATTCTGTGTTTTCCGGTTTCCGTCTGATTTCAATACTCTCAAGCCTTTCAATATCACGTACACAATCCACATAATTCTCCAACCGTATGACTGCCCCTTTCATACACAAAAGAGTATCCATAAGCGAATCTTCTGTTAGTTTATCCTGTGAAATATTTTTCTCCAGAAAATCCAAATAGCCTTTTAATACGGTAATTGGAGTTCTTAAATCATGTGCTACGGAAACATTCAGTAACTTCCTTTCCTCCAAAGCTCTCCATAATTTTTTATTGTTCTGACAAAGCTCTTTACGCATTTTTTCCATGGAGCTGCATAACTGTCCTAATTCATCACTGCCATGATATTCAATACAAAAATCAAGGTCATTTTCCTGTATTCGCTTTATTCCATTCTGTAACTGTACAATAGGACCCCGGAGTTTTCTCCTGTAATACACCATGGTTGCCATTCCAATACCACCAACAATATAAAAAACAGGTAATCCAATCATGGCAGCATAAGAACCATAATATATTATATTTTGTCCAGTACTTAATTCCTGCCACTCCCAGATATTTTGATTGTCAGAAATAGCTATTATAAAACCACCCGTAGTCTCATCTGCAGTAAATTTGGGATTTCTAATAATTGCAGAGCGTTTTTCCAGTATTTCATGCTGTGCCTGATTCGCCAGAAAAACTGTAATGCCGGACAGCACGCCAACCAGACATATTGTAATCAAAAATGTTCCTGCCATAGACATTTTGAGTGATTTTGCTCTCATTTTGCCCATTTATATCCAACTCCCCATACGGTTTCAATATAATTTTTATCAGTATAAACCTGCAGCTTATTTCGTATCTTACGGATATGTTCCTTTACAACAATGCTGTCGCCTTCTCCATCATATCCCCAGAGTTTTTCATAGATCGTTTCCCTGTCAAAAACCATGCCTGCATTCCGGGAGAGAAATTTGATAATTTCAAACTCTTTGTTTGAAAAGTCCAGCTGTTCTTTTCCATAAAATACTTCCCTGCTGTTATAGTCAATAACCAGTTTATCATCAAATTTTAGATTTGCCACTGTGCCTTTTCTTTTTTCACGTCGCAGATGTGCCGAAATTCTTGCCAATAATTCATCCATACGAAAAGGTTTTGTTATGTAATCATCTCCGCCGACAGATAAACCTTTTATTACATCCTGTTCTGTCACCCTTGCTGTCAGGAATATGATTGGACAGGATATATGTTCTCTAATAAGCTGGCATAATTCCAGTCCGTCCATTTCCGGCATATTAATATCCAGTAATATAATGTCAGGTGTCACCGTTAATAATTCCAATGCTCTTTTTGCACTATCCGCTGTATATACAGAAAATTTTTCCTGCAGGCACTTTTTCATCATCGACAATATCATTTCCTCATCATCAATAATTAATATTTTATATTTCATACAACAACTCCTTTTGTAACTATTCAGCCTTCTGCCGAATAGTTACTGAATCCGGCTATTGAGAGTTTGCCTACGGCAAAGAGCCGGATTCACTCTTGGCAGAATTTACGCATTTT
>CAYNOE010000549.1:0-1761 GCA_964398745.1 uncultured Lachnobacterium sp. | reverse complement strand
CAAAAATACATGGAATTTTTAAAAAGCAAAATGGAAATAGCGGAAGACAGTGGATTTGCCGTAAGTCCGGACGAAATCAGCCCAGCACTGAAACCACACCAGAGAGATGCCGTCATGTGGGCATTACGCGGGGGCAGGCGTGCACTGTTTGAGAGTTTCGGACTTGGTAAGACAGTGCAGGAATTAGAGTTCTGCCATCAGGCCATACGGAAATTCGGGGGGAAAGCACTTATTGTTTGCCCTTTAGGCGTAAAGCAGGAATTTACACATGATGCAGTTGAACTTCTGGGATATGAAAAGCCGGAATATGTCCGCAGCATGGAGGAAGTGGAAAACTGTGGCACGGACATAATGGTAACCAATTACGAGCGTGTCCGTGACGGGAACATAAACCCGGCATACTTTACGGCCACGTCACTTGATGAGGCGAGCGTATTAAGGAGTTTTGGAAGTAAGACCTATCAGACATTTCTTGATAAGTTTAAGGGCGTTCCGTATAAGTTAGTTGCAACTGCCACACCATCACCGAACAAATATAAGGAACTTATACATTATGCCGGATATTTAGAGGTTATGGACACGGGGCAGGCACTGACAAGGTTTTTCCAGAGGGACAGCACAAAGGCAAACAATTTAACCTTATACCCGAACATGGAGGATGAATTCTGGTTATGGGTAAGCAGCTGGGCACTGTTTGTCACAAAACCGTCCGACATAAACCCGTCCTATTCCGATGACGGGTATGTCCTGCCGCCGCTTGATGTAAGGTGGCATGAATTACCGATTGAATACGGAAATGCAACCGACAGAGACGGACAGATGACATTGTTTAACGAAGCGGCGGCAGGATTAAAGGAAGCCGCACAGGTCAAGCGGGAAAGCATTGATAAGCGCGTGGCAAGGATGAAGGAAATTGTTGCCGCTTCACCGGAAGATAATTTTATTCTCTGGCATGATTTGGAAGCAGAACGGCACGCCATAAAGAAAGCACTGCCGGAAACTGTTGATATTTACGGTTCTCAGGATTACGAACTTAGAGAAAAGCGTGTGATTGACTTTTCGGAGGGCAGGACAAGGCTGTTTGCCACCAAGAAAGAATTGTCCGGAAGCGGCTGTAACTTCCAGAAGCACTGCCACAGGGAGATATTCCTCGGCATTGATTACGAATTTAACGATTTTATTCAGGCCATACACCGGTGTTACCGGTTTTTACAGAAAGAGCCGGTCGTGATTGACATTATCTACATGGAAAATGAAAGGGCAATAAAAGATGTCCTGCTTGAAAAATGGAAAAACCATAACCGCATGGTATCGAAAATGACCGGGATTGTGAAGCGGTACGGATTATCTGGCGCAGGAAAACAGTATGATTTGCAGAGAAAGATGGGGGTTGAAACAGTGAGGATTGAGGGAAACAGGTACACGGCGGTAAATGATGACTGCGTGGAGGAGACACGGCGGATGGAAAGTGACAGCATAGACCTCATCCACACATCAATACCGTTCGGGAACCATTACGAGTATTCGGCGAATTACAATGATTTTGGGCACAATCAGAATACAGAGCGGTTTTTTGAGCAGATGGACTTTTTAACACCGGAACTGCTCCGGGTATTAAAACCGGGCAGGGTGGCAGCAGTCCATGTAAAGGATCGGGTGCTGTTCGGGAATGCAACCGGCACGGGAATGCCGACAATTGAACCGTTCCATGCACTGTGTATCAGTCATTACATGAAGCACGGTTTCCAGTATTTTGGCATG
>CAYNOE010000548.1:1222-1769 GCA_964398745.1 uncultured Lachnobacterium sp. | reverse complement strand
TTCCCTCTACCATGCCGCCGGCATGGGACCGAAACGGGACATCTTGGGAGAGCTGAAAACCGCCTTTGAGAAACAGGGGCTTGTCTTCGGCGCCTCCACCCACCGGGCGGAGCACCACTGGTTTATGGGCTGCGGCAGGGAGTTTGACAGCGATATCAAAGACCCGCTTTCCTGCGGGGATTTCTACTGGCCCTCGGAGCGCGTCCAGCCCGACCATCAGGATTTATATGCAAAACCCTATCCCGACCGGGAATTTCTGGAGGACTGGCTGCTTCGCACCTGCGAACTCATCGACCGTTACCAGCCCAATCTCCTTTACTTCGACTGGTGGATCCAGCATGAGGCGTACAAGCCGTGGCTCAAAAAAATTGCCGCCTACTACTACAACCGCGGCGCACAGTGGGGGCGGGAAACCACCATCTGCTACAAGCACGACGCCATGGCGTTTGGCAGCGGCATTGTGGATGTGGAGCGCGGCAAATTTGCGGACGCAAAGCCCTACTGCTGGCAGACCGACACCGCTGTAGCGCGCAATTCCTGGTGCCAC
>CAYNOE010000548.1:731-1212 GCA_964398745.1 uncultured Lachnobacterium sp. | reverse complement strand
CCCTTGACTACAAAAGCAGCCGCGAACTCATCTGTTATCTGATCGATGTGGTGAGCAAGAACGGCAACCTCCTGCTGAATGTAGGGCCGAAAGCGGACGGCAGCTTCGCCGAGGAAGACCTCTCCATCCTGCGGGATATCGGAGAGTGGCTATCCGTTAACGGGGAGGCGGTCTATCGCTCCAAACCGTGGCGGTACGCGGCGGAAGGCCCCACCGTGGAGACAGAAGGACAGTTTTCCGACGCCTCCGCCACCGAATACACCTCGCAGGACTTCCGCTTTACGGCGGGAAACGGCTGTATCTACGCCGCATGCCTGCGCTGTCCGGAAAGCGGCTCCGTCACCATCCGCTCCCTCGCTGCCTCAGCCGATCAAAATAAGCCACATTTCCACGGAATTATTCGGGATGTAAGGGCGCTTGGCTTTGACGAAAAACCGGCTTATTCCATCGACAAGGCAGGACTTCATATCACAACCCGGAC
>CAYNOE010000548.1:0-721 GCA_964398745.1 uncultured Lachnobacterium sp. | reverse complement strand
CGGACCGTGCGAAGCAAATTTCCCGTAGTATATAAAATTTTTGTGGAATAGACTGCTTTCTTGTGCGAAAACGTTTTTCATGGTATGATATCCATATGGAAAAATTGTTTATTGCTGACGACGAAGCGTCGATCAGAGACGGATTAAAATGCATTATCGACTGGGAAGAACTGGGATTTTCCCTGTGCGGGGAGGCGTCCAACGGCAAGGATGCCCTCTCGCAGATTCTTGCGCTCCAACCGGGGCTTGTTTTGCTAGATGTGAAAATGCCGGGAATGCACGGCACGGAGGTGATCCGGCGCGCCAGAGAAGCCGGTTTTCAGGGTCAATGCATTATCTTAAGCGGCTACTCCGATTTTAAATACGCGCAGGAAGCCATCAAAAGCGGCGTGCGCTTCTATCTCACCAAACCCATAGACGAGGACGAACTGATACAGACTGTCACCCAGATTCGGGAGGAGCTCTCCAAAGAAGAGGAGCATTCCAGCCATTTTGCACAGTACAAAAATCGGGCAAAAAATGTGGTTCTGCAGGAGCTTCTGCACGGCGCGCCGGAATCCCCTCTCTCCGAGGAGGACCGTCGGATTTTCCATCTGACCGCAGACATCTATCAGATCGTTGTGTGCGAAGACTTTCACTCGCCTTCACTGACCGCTCCCTATACCTTTGCCGAAATGCTTCAGGTGACAAACCGTGACAATCTGATCTTCGACCATCTGAG
>CAYNOE010000547.1:0-1780 GCA_964398745.1 uncultured Lachnobacterium sp. | reverse complement strand
TTCGATTCCCATCAGTTCTGCCGTCATAAATTTTTCCAGCAGATTAAAAAGTGCGTTTGTAATTGCTGACGGTTTCAGACTGTCTTTCTGTTCCAGCACCGCATCAATTTCCTTTTTTAAATCCACCCGGTTTCGCAGGGACAAAACCATATCTGCAAATATCTCATCAATATCTTTATAAAAGCGGTAAATACCGCCCTGGCTTAAGCCCGTTTCATTGATGATATCCTGCATGGTGACCATACTGAGCGTTTTTTTCAGGCACAGCGCATAAGCAGCATCCGTAATTTTCTTTTTCTTGTTTGCAATATATTCTTCGGTTACTTTTGGCATAAAAATCTCCCTGCGCTAAAATGAATCTACATTCATTTTAGCGCGGGGCACATAATTTGTCAACTGCAATCCAATATAAATTTTTGTTTTAGTATCCTTCACCAGTTCCCTAAACAGTAATTTCAATCTGATTTCCCTCAATCGCAACAACACAGCTCTCATAATATCCGTCACCGGTTGTCCTGGGGCCGCTCAGAATCAGATTGTTTGATACAGCCCCCATATAGCGTTCAAAAAACTTCCTTGCGCCCTCTAAATCATTCACATACATAGCAATGTGTTCTATCTTCATACAAACAACGCCTCCTTTTACTACTGCAATACACTGAATATAAGTATAACATCAATTAATTACTCCATGGGCGTTTTTTATCAAGCCACCCATTTTTTTCCCAGTATTCCCTGTCCTCAGGCGAAGCCCCCAACCCCTTATTTTGCATCATGCGCATAATTCCAAACACAAACCTTGTTTTAAAACCGGCATGAGGGGTTTTATGCCCGGCAATTTTATTTGCTATTTTTTCGATATCCTGTTTTATGTGTTTTTTCTTCTTGTCTGAAACCTGCTTCCAGTTCATTGCCTGAACAGCGATACCATATTCTTTAATATAAGGTACGCCCCAGTAGAATAACGCATTTTGAATATCCTTCATGGCAGATTTCATCCCAGTGCCTGCCGCTGTTGATATTACAACTGCTCTTTTTGAAAACATACATTTTCTGGGTCTGTGCGACATCCAGTAAATAAAAGTAAGGTCAATAAACGCTTTCATTGGGGCAGACGCTCTCATACAGTATACAGGCGTTGTAAATATCAGTAAATCAGCCTTTTCCACCTCATCCATAATTTTTTTCTTCTCTGCATAAAACGGACATTTTTCTTCATCCGTGATGCAGGCATAACAGCCCGCGCAAAAATGATCTAAATCCTTTGGCAGAAAAAACTCATTTATTTTACTCTCCGGAAACTGCTCCGCAAGCATTCTGCCAATGTGATAAGAACTTCCTTTATGATTTTGTCCGTGTATCAATACAATCTTCATTTTCAATGCTCCTTTTTGTAAATGAAATTAAACTGTTTTATATGTTCCTCAATTAACTGTAATGCCTCTTTTTCCCGCTCTGGCTGCCTGTCGCATACAGTAAGAAGCAAATAAATTGGTGCGTAAAAATGCAGTGCCATTATATCAGGTTTTACATCCTTAAAAACACCACTTGCCAAAATAAGTGTAAATATTGATGACTGATATGATAACGGATCGTCTATATATTGTTTTGAAAACAAATGTGAAAGGTCATTATCGTGAAACTGTTCAATCGTAAGCATTTTTCTGAATTTAGAGGCATAGTCATCATGCAGAAAAAACTGAAAAAGTCCGGTTCCCATCTGCACAAGGGTATTTTCTGAAACTGTTGCAAAAATAGAAGCATCTTCCCAGGCATCCTT
>CAYNOE010000546.1:0-1791 GCA_964398745.1 uncultured Lachnobacterium sp. | reverse complement strand
ATGCCAACTTTGAGATAACTCTGAGGCAACTCTGATTTTTCTCTGAGATTTTACCACCAAAATAGTCAGAAACGGTATTTTGCGGTATAATATCCGCAAAGGGCAGAGTCAAGTGGGCGAAGAAGCAGTTGATGAGCTTGCTCAATCAACTGCTTCTTTGACCATTTGACGAGCGAAGCGAACCCGAAAAATCTGTGATTTTTCGGGTCTCTGCCCATGACTTGCTGTAATAAGCACAAAGAGGAGGTGTCACATGAACGACAAAGTAATTCTTGTTGTAGATGATGAAATTGATTTATTGGAAATGATACAATCTATCTTTGAGCGTGCTGGTTTTTCTAATATTTTAACGGCATCTTCCGGAAGAGAAGCACTAAAGATATGGAAAAACCGGCAACCAGATATGATAATTCTTGATATCATGATGCCGGGAATGGATGGGCTGTCTGTATTAAAAGCAATACGGGAAACAAGCAATATTCCTGTTCTTCTGCTGACAGCCCGCAGCGAAGCAGAAGAACGGGTAACAGGATTTGAAAGTGGCGCAGATGACTACCTGGTAAAACCATTCCACCCGAAAGAGCTGATTCTGCGGGTATAGGTGATCCTGAACCGGGCATATCCACAGAAAGAACGAAAAATATATTTGGAGTCTACTGTTATTGATCTTGAGAAAGCCGAAGTCAGGCATGGCAAAAATCAATTTTCACTGACAGGAAAAGAATTATTATTATTGGAGAAACTCGCAGAAAACGCAGGACGTATCGTAACAACCGGCACACTGTGTGAAGCTGTATGCGGTGAATTCTGGCAGGGATATGAAAGCACATTATCAACACATATCCGCCATTTGCGGGAAAAGATTGAAAAAAACCCTTCAAAGCCGGTTTCACTTGTAACGATTAAGGGAATCGGGTACCGTCTTAATATTAAGGGGCGAAATAATGAATACCGCAGAACGGTTTTTTCGCCGCTATATATTTTCCACCATCCGGATTATAGCTCTTTTTTTGCTGTTAATGTGCTGTTGGCAGGTACCTTTTTCTTCATCGCATATCTGAATGGCGTAGCAGATTCTAATTTTCCAATCGAGGACTTTTCCGACCATGTGACCGCCTTGAATGGGAAACTGACTGCTGACACACAAGCGCTTGAAATATTGCATCATGCCAATGCCTGGGCTATGATCTTAAATGACGATGGCACAGTTATATGGGAAGATGGCCTGCCGGAAGAATTGCCACGTAAATACACCGCGACAGATATTGCAATGTTTAGCCGCTGGTACCTGGACGATTATCCCATAAACATCTGGAAACGGGCAGACGGCCTATTGGTAATCGGTTTTATCCCCGGAAGCGTTTTCAACCATTACATTTCAACAAACTCTGCTTATATAGGGCCATTCTGTATCGGGATTGGCATGGCATTTCTGATCAATATTTTCCTGATTATGCAGTATGGAATGGGCTGTTTCATGCACCATCGTCTTTAATGTCTGGCTCTCGCTCATACCCTCCTGCACCGCAATCCAGTTTTCCCCTATGTTGAAATATCCCTTTGAATCACCGGGAATATCCTCAAAACCGATTGGGGCAGGGGCAACACAGGTGATCGCCTTGATAAAGTCCTCATAACCCTCCACCATGGATAAAAGCTCTTTTGCTTCCATTTCCGGAAGCGGCTCTCCGTCCGTCTGCGATACATCAAACACGGACACAGCACGGAAAGCGGGAATTTTAATCTCGACTTCCTCCGTCTGCGGCATACCGTCCTTATCCAGCATGACCT
>CAYNOE010000545.1:0-1794 GCA_964398745.1 uncultured Lachnobacterium sp. | reverse complement strand
GCCCAGTATTAATATTAATACCTCTAGCAATACCAGCCTTTGTTAACTTTTTATCTTTACGAATATAGGAAATCATATGACCTAACATAAATATCACTCTTTTCCAAAATTTTCTAAGCCTATTATATTAAAAAACAAAAAAATTGTCTAGTAAATAAAAAAATTTTTTCTAAAATTTGACAAAATATAAGATAATTCTTATTGTAAATCTGAGATATCTGTGGTAATATTATTTAGTAGAAAAGTATATACTATTTAGGGGAGAATATTATGGAAGAAAAAGAGAATAAAAAAGAAAAAGATACTGAAGTTTCAGAAGATTTAGAGACAAATAATTCAGAAACTATTAACGAAAAAGAGACAGCAAAAGTAGAAGAATCTCAAAAAGAAGAAATAACTAATATAAATGAAATAGAAATAAAAGAAGACAGCAAAGATGAAGATAAAAAGAAAGAAAGAGAGGAATCAGATAAAAGAGAAGAAAAGGCGAAAGTAGAAAACGAAGAGACAGATAGAGAAGAAAAAGAAAATAACGAATTTAAAAGGGTAGAAAAAACACATAATAAAAGCAAAAAAACTATAAAAGTTGTTATTGCAATTATAATTTTACTTATTGCTATTATGCTATTTTCAGTTATTTTTGCATTATTAAATATAAATAATACAAAAATATTGGACGGAATTTCTATTTTAGACATTGATGTAAGTGGATTAACAATTGAAGAGGCTAAAAAGAGAGTAAATGATGCTATAGAAGGAAAATTTACAAGTGAAAAAGAAAGCATTATTTTAAAGCGTGGAGATTCTCAAACGAGCGTAAATGCAAATACTTTTAATGCAAAGTTTGATATAGATACAGCAATAGCAGAGTCATATAATATAGGAAGAAGCGGTAATATTATTACTAACAATTACTCTATTTTATGGACAAAATTTTTCAAAAGAGAAGTAAAGCCTACATTACATTATGATAAAGAATTTATGAAAAAAACAATATCAGACATAAGCTCAAAAATGAGTGATGCAATGATAGAATTCAGCTATTATATAGAAGGAAAAAATCTAATTGTAGTAAAAGGTAAAGCAGGGTATACTATACAAGAAAAAGAATTAGAAGAAACAATAAAAAGGCAATTAGAAGATATTCATAATCCTTATACAGAAATAGAAATACCAGTACAATATAAAGAGCCAAGCGAAATTGATTTAGAAAAAGTAAAAAAAGAAATTTATAAAGAAGCAAAAGATGCATATGTAGAGAAAAATCCAACAAGAGTACATGTTGAAGAAAATGGAGTTGATTTTGGAATTTCAATAGAAGAAGCAAAGAAATTACTTAGAGAAAATAAAAAAGAATATGAAATTCCATTAAAAATAACAGAACCAAAAAAGAAATTAGCAGACTTAGGAGAAGAAGCCTTCCCAGACAGACTTTCTACATTTTCTACTATTTATGATGCTAGTGCAATAAATAGGGCAGCTAATATAGAATTATCTGCTAAAAAAATTAACGGAACAGTTATTATGCCAGGGGAAACATTTTCGTACAATAATTTAAAGAAGGAACAGCATATATTGGCGGAAAAGTTGTACCAAGTGTAGGCGGAGGAACTTGCCAAGTATCATCTACTTTATATAATACTGTTTTACTTGCTAACCTAGAAGTTACAGAAAGAACAAATCATATGTTTACAGCAGGTTATGTTGCAGAAAGCAGAGACGCAACAGTATATTATGGAAGTTTAGATTTTTGTTTTAAAAACACAAGAACGTATCCTATAAAGCTTGAAGCAA
>CAYNOE010000544.1:0-1796 GCA_964398745.1 uncultured Lachnobacterium sp. | reverse complement strand
TGCTGTATTCCACCATCTCTTTTGCCATATCTGTATCGCGGATACGGGATTCTGCTGCCTGGGTGTTCTCAGATACATTATCCAGGTTAGCAATTGTATGCTCCAGTCTGTTCTGTAATGCACCAAGTGCGGATCTCTGGCTGGAAACATTGTTGATTGCATTCTGAACCATCGTAATGGTTCCCATAGCCTGCTGGTAATCTCTTACGTTAGGAGTAGAAACAGCTGTTGCACATTTTGCCGCTACATTGAAAATCTGTGCTGCACACATAGCTGTCTTGCTGGCATAATTACGAACTTCAGTTGAAGTCGCAACAGCCACACCATCCCCTCTCACATAATATGAAGTATATACGCTGTTATTAGGCCTGCCAATCTGTTTCCCAACATTTACAGTACATGCTGCCAGTTTACCAATACAACCTCTAATCTTATCAGAAGTCATGCTTCTATCATAATTCTTAATAACCTCATTGGTTGTCACATACCCCAGCATTCCAGAAACCTGAACTTTCTTAATGCCGATTGCCTGAGCATTCATTGCTGCAATGTTCAGGGTAATCTTCTGTCCCTGGTTTGCTCCTACCTGGAGCTGTTTTCCTGTAAAGCTTCCATCCAGAAGTCCCTGCTTGTTAAACTGCGTCGTCTGGGAAATACGGTCAATCTCTTCTGTCAGTGCAGAAAGCTCCTGGTTGATTGCATCACGGTCGATGTTCTGATTGGTGTCGTTTGCACCCTGAATTGCCAGCTCATTCATACGCTGTAAAATGCTGTGCGTTTCATTTAATGCACCTTCTGCTGTCTGTAGTAAGGATACACCGTCCTGTGCGTTTGAAGAAGCTTTATTCAGACCGCGAATCTGGCTTCTCATCTTCTCAGAAATCTTAAGTCCCGCTGCATCATCTGCTGCACGGTTGATTTTGTAACCGCTTGATAACTTCTCAGCTGATTTTGACTGTCCGCTGGTGATGACACCAAGCTGTCTGTTGGAATTCATTGCTGTAAGATTGTGCTGTACTACCATTGCCATAATTTTTTACCTCCATGTTTTGTCCCTTTCCCGGAATCCGTTCCGTGGGACATTTGTGATTTGTTTATAAGTTGCCTGTATATAATAAGCAGGTACCTAGGATATTCCTGCGTATTATTGAATTGAATATTCCTGCGAACCTATGCCTGTTTTTTCATGCGGGCGCGTTCCTTCAGGTAAAGCTGTGTAATCCTTTCCTTTGATTCTTTGGACAAGTGCCCTTCCTTGTAATATCTATTCCTGTCCTCTTCCGGAAGCAGTCCGTGCTTTTCAAGTGCGGAACTTCTTGCAATGTTTAAGGACTTCGGGGCGTCAATCAGAAACTTTGCGTTTCCGTCCCCACCGCCGGTGTATACCACGCGGATATCATCGCCAATCTGCAGGTATTCTCCTGCTTTTACTGTAAGTTTTAACATTTTCCGTTTAGCCTCCTTGCTTTCTGCACATACTATAGATACGTGCGATTCCCGTTTGCAGCTTGTGGAGAGAAGAACCTGCTCCGCGGCTTTGATTGCCCTGGGTGAAACACAATGTATATTGTGTTGCATCTTTTATTTAGTTCTTATTTTGTCTTTACACTATGTATTACGGCATTTTTTTTCAAAACTTTAATTTTTTTAATAAAATTGTTACATTTGTTTACAAAAGAGGATGGGGAATCAACATGTAATCCTGCAGTTGTGACTTTTGTAGTGCCACCGTCATTCAGAGATTGCATAAGCAAGTGAAGAATCTCTTACAAGCCTTTACAAAATTGTTTCATATA
>CAYNOE010000543.1:0-1801 GCA_964398745.1 uncultured Lachnobacterium sp. | reverse complement strand
GGGAAAGACGATTTCGATATTGTCATGGATCACTTGAAATACCTGAATGAATATAGAAAGATTTCCGGCAGATCTTATAAGATATTTGTTACAGGAATCCTTATGAGATATACGGAGCATATGAAAGATATGTATGCGGAGGTATTTGACGGACTGGCAGATGAGATTGTGTTTAAGAATGTATATAATCAGGGTGGTTATATGCCTGAAATAGATACGTTGCTAAAATGTACCTATGATGATGAAGAGTATAGAAGATGCAATCTGCCGTTTGATGCAATCTCCATCACTTGCGAGGGATATCTGTCGGTAGAAAATGCCGATTTTGAAAATATGCTGGTGGTTGCCGATCTGAATAAGATTTCTCTGAAAGAGGGATGGTATGGAGAAAAAATGAAAGCAATTCGACAGGCGTTTATAGATGATAAATTAGAGGATACTGTCTGTGATGGCTGTGTGCATCATGCTTGCCGGCCAGCAAAACCGCTGACACCGGAACTGGCGACTGAGAATGAAGATATTTTTTCTGATGCGCTGGTCAGGGAGCGCTTGAAAAAGGCAGGATATTTAGAGTAAAGAGAATTAATCAGGAGGAGGATAAAAGAATGAGTAAAAAGCTTGTTTATGTTCCGATGGCTGTTGATATCGTACATCCGGGGCATATAAATATCATTAAAGTTGCCGCAGATTTGGGCGACGTGATGGTGGGACTGTTTACGGATGAAGCTATTTCGTCCTATAAAAGGCCTCCGCTTATGAAATATGAAGACAGAAAGATCGTTATAGAGAATATAAAAGGGGTAAGTCAGGTTGTACCTCAATTAACAAAAGATTATGAGAGTAATCTCAGAAAATATAAACCGGATTATATGGTGCATGGAACGGACTGGCGGGAAGGACCGCTTGCGGAAGTCAGAGAAAAGGCGATCCGGATTCTGGCAGAATGGGGCGGGGAGATTGTTGAGCCTGAATACACAAAGGGGATTTCCTCTTCACAGCTTAAACAAGGTATGAAATAGGAGATTTTCAAATGAAAAAAGTTTATGCATGCTTCTGTACAAGTGTAATACATGAAGGACATCTCAATGTTATCAAAGAAGCAGAAAAGTATGGTAAAGTGATAGTTGGCGTTCTAAGTGATGCGTCCATGATCCGTTTTTATAAATTTCCCACAGTTACATTAGAAGAGCGCATAGAAATGGTAAAAAATATTGAAGGCGTCTCTCGAGTCATAGTGCAGGAGGATATCATGTATGATGCGGTGATTGAGGAATTGAAACCGGATTACGTGATACATGGAGACAACTGGAAGAGCGGTCCGACGCGGGCGATTAGAGATAATGTAGTATCGCTGCTTGAGCGGTATGGCGGGCAGATCATTGATGTGCCGTATACATATAACGAACGTGTCAAACACGCGGATGCCTGTGTGAAAGAAAAACTTTCTATGCCGGAGTACCGCAGAAAAAGACTGAGACAGCTACTGGACTTGTGCCCTATTGTAAAGGCGATGGAAGTGCACAGTGGTCTGACGGGGCTGATTGTGGAGAAAACGATTATCGAAAATGATGGTGAGTTGGATCAATTTGATGCGATGTGGATTAGTTCTTTGTGTGATTCCACGGCTAAGGGCAAACCGGATATTGAGCTGGTGGATATGAGTTCCCGTTTTCGAACAATTGACGATGTGATGGAGGTCACTACAAAGCCGATCATCTTTGACGGAGATACTGGCGGGCTAACAGAACATTTTGTTTACACGGTACGATCTCTTGAGCGTATGGGAGTATCGGCTGTCATT
>CAYNOE010000542.1:0-1801 GCA_964398745.1 uncultured Lachnobacterium sp. | reverse complement strand
AAAAATAAATCCCAGAATCGGTATAAAATAAAGGAGCATTAACCATGTCCACACAGTCTTCGGGTCCCTGCGCTGAAAAAAAACAATCACAACCGCAAATATAATATTTAAGAAAACAAGATGTCCAAGCAAAAACTGTACTACCGTTACAATTGCATCCCAAACCTGCTGCATCATCATACCCCCGCATACCGCAGGACTTTTTGCGGTATCGTTAACCATTCCTTTTTTCTTTTGCGTATATCATTATGAGTATACCACACAACTTCGGCAAAACATACCCTGAAATATTGTAAAGCCGACATTTCAGGTAATTTAAATCTGTTTTTTTAAGATAAAGTATGATAAAATAAAAATAATTATACTATTTAAAGGAGGCCGAAATACAATGAGAAAAATGTTTACCAAAAGATTACTGGGCTACATGGCCGCGGCACTGCTTATCACCATCGGCTTTATTTTTCTGATGCAGACCTTTGTCTCACAAAAGACAAACACCGATTCCGCTTTAGAAAAACTGGACATGGTAAGGGAGCGGCTGCAGAACAACGATAAAGAAATAGAAAATTTGGTGAACAGCTTAAGCGAAAATAATCTGGCAAAGGCCCGCGCTTTCGCCGAACTTCTTGCCAAAGACAAAACTCTCCTCACCAGCAGCAACAGGCTGCAGGAAATTTGTGATAAACTGATGGTAAATGAACTGCATGTCATTGACGAAAAGGGTATTATTACACACAGTACCATCAGTGATTATATTGGTTTTGACATGAACAGCGGCGAGCAGTCTGCTGCATTTATGGTTATTATTGAGGATTCCTCCATCGAGCTTGTACAGGAACCACAGGAAAATGTAATAGAAGGCACCGTTATCCAGTATATCGGCGTGGCAAGAAAAGACGCCAAAGGACTGGTCCAGGTAGGAATCCGTCCCGAAATTTTGGAAGAAACACTTGCAAGTACGGAAATTGACGTGGTTCTGCGCGACATTGACTACGGAGATAACGGTTATGTCTATGCCATTGATGCTGCCAGCGGCTTGATTCTGGCACATCCCAATCAGGAACTGATTGGAACGCCCGCCGCTGAAGCCGGATTGAAAGCCGGGGCCGGAAAAGGCAGGGCAAGGGTGGACGGTCAGTCAGGATATTATGTTGCACAGGAATATAATGACAAGATAATCGGCACATTCCTGCCGGCAAGTGAGTATTATCAGGCCAGAACCAGCCAGACCCTGGTCGTGTCCCTCAGCATGTTTGTGATTTTCCTGCTGCTGCTGTTTGTCATCAACAAAACCGTGGATGTCCGGATTGTGAGTGGAATTAATAATCTCGCCAATTCGGTAAAAAGTATAGCAGACGGCAATTTTGAGATTACCGTACAGGAGAACGGCAGTCCGGAATTTATCCGGCTCTCTGAAGATATCAACAAGATGGTGGCAAACATACGCTCGAGCATGGAAGATAACGAGCGCCTGCTGTCGCAGCAAAAAGCCGATATGGAAAACACTGCTTCCATATTTGAGGATATCAAGGAAGTATGCGGAGAGTTAAGCGTCGTATCCCAAAAGACCTTATCAAGCGCAGACGAAATATTCCACGGCACAGAACAGCAGAAACAGTCTGTGGAGGATTTGAATCAGGTAATGGGCGGTTTAGCCATAGAACTTGGCGGCAGCGCTGATGCATCCGGCGAAGTGACAAAGATAACGGGTAAAGCGGTAACTGCCATTCTGGATACCCGCAAACGAATGGATACACTTGAAGATGCAATCAAAAACATCAGTGAAATGTCACAGAAAATT
>CAYNOE010000541.1:0-1804 GCA_964398745.1 uncultured Lachnobacterium sp. | reverse complement strand
TTATCCAGGCGGAGAAAAGTGATAGGAGATTCTGAAAATGCTAAAATATAGAAATTAATAATTTTAAACAAGGAGGCATTTTTATGGATTTTTCACAAGAATACAGACAAAAACTCGTCTCTGCCGATCAGGCGGTTTCCGTCGTCAAATCCGGTGACTGGGTAGATTACGGCTGGTGTACCGGCACTCCTGACGTACTGGACAGGGCGCTTGCAAAACGTACAGACGAATTAAAGGATATCAAACTGCGCGGCGGCATTCTCTTAAAACCGCTTGCCGTATTTGAACGCGAAGACGCCGGGGAACACTTCATCTGGAACTCATGGCACATGGGCGGCTATGAGCGTAAGCTGATTGCAAGGGGCTGCTCTTACTACGCGCCAATCCGCTACTCCGAGCTGCCGCGTTACTACCGCGACTTAACGGACTGCCCGGATGACGTTGCCATGCTGCAGGTTTCCCCGATGGACAAACACGGATATTTCAATTTCGGTCCAAATGCATCCCATCTGGGCGCAATCTGCGAAACCGCAAAGCACATTATTGTAGAAGTAAACCAGAACATGCCGCACTGTCTGGGCGGAACCGAAAACGGCGTGCATATTTCAAAGGTTGCCGCAATTGTAGAGGGGGACAACCCTCCTATAGCTGAACTCGGTGCGGGAGGGCCTGCGACAGACGTGGACAAAAAAGTTGCACAGCTTATCGTGGAGCAGATTCCGAACGGCGCATGCTTACAGCTTGGAATCGGCGGTATGCCTAATGCGGTTGGTTCCCTGATTGCTGAATCCGACTTAAAAGACCTTGGCGTACATACCGAAATGTATGTTGATGCTTTTGTGGATATTGCAAAAGCCGGAAAAATCACTGGTGCCCACAAATCCATTGACCGCTACCGCCAGGTATATGCGTTCGGCGCCGGAACCCAGAAAATGTACGACTATCTGGATGAAAACCCTGAACTTATGAGTGCTCCTGTTGATTACACCAACGACATCCGCTCCATTTCCGCACTGGACAACTTTATCTCCATTAACAACTGTGTGGACATTGACCTGTACGGACAAATCAGCTCGGAATCCTCCGGAACCAAGCAGATCAGCGGTGCAGGCGGACAGCAGGATTTCGTCCTCGGCGCATACCTGTCCAAAGGCGGAAAAAGCTTTATTTGCTGTTCTTCCACCTTTACGGACAAGCAGGGAAAGATGCATTCCAGAATCCGCCCGACACTGACCGAAGGCTCTGTCGTAACCGATACCAGAAGTAACACCCATTATGTGGTAACCGAATACGGCATGGTTTCCTTAAAGGGGCTGTCTGCATGGCAGCGTGCCGAAGCGCTGATTTCCATTGCACATCCGGATTTCAGGGACGAACTTATCAAAGAAGCTGAAAAGATGAATATCTGGAAAAAATCCAATAAATAGAATAAAATCCGGTTTCAAAAACACTGTTTGTCTGCATTTTATTCATATTGATAAAAAACCCCGACTTTGTTGGGGTTTTTTTATAAAATTTACCTCTTGCTTTTGTGCAATTTTTACAGTAAACTACTCGTGGGTAATGGAGAAACCCGTATGCATCTGCCTTTTGTGCAGACAGCAGACAAAGGAGAGGTAAACTATGAAAAACTTTTTTAAATCAATCAAAACAAAGCTTTTTACAAAAAGAGAAAAAGAGCATTCCGAACTTTATTATAAACGGATTGCAATGTTAAATAAATATTCCATTTTGTTCCATGCCCTTATTTCCTGCACAATCGTGGTTGTTGTAGAACTGATTTCCCGCAGGGATGTCTTCTCGG
>CAYNOE010000540.1:0-1808 GCA_964398745.1 uncultured Lachnobacterium sp. | reverse complement strand
GCTATAAATGTATTTGAGCCGCATGTTTTGGCAAATTTGTATTCAGATTATTTGTCGGATGTGGATTTTGTGCTGGAAGAGAAAGAAAAGCTGATTTGTCTGGAATATAAAAATGCAAATATAAAAAATGCTGATAATCCTAAAGCATTCCAACAGAAGCTTGCAGAAGAAGCATTTTGGAAAAAAGCAGTTAAAAAGTTTTATGGAACGATGTTTCTTGTCTGGGCATGTAATAAAAATCCATTGGAGAAACCAGTGCAGTATGTTTTGCTGATAGAAAGCAACCCCGGTATGGATAATGCCCTAAAGAAAAGATTTATAATGAAAATGATGCGTCAACTGCCATTTAAATATAATACACGGAGTGAAATCCGCAGAAAAATAATTGATGAATTTTGTCTAATGGATTTAAAGGAGTGGGAGGAAAAGTATCCCCAGTATCCAATTTGCGGCTTGGAGATGGAGAAAGTTTAAGCAAACATTTTAGTAGCATTGGAGGGTTATATATAATGGCAGATGCAAAAAAGGAACAGGAAAGAGAAGAACTGCACAGAGCAATATGGTCGATTGCTGATGATTTAAGGGGAAGCGTGGATGGCTGGGACTTTAAGTCGTATGTACTTGGAATCATGTTTTACCGTTATATATCAGAAAATCTGACAAATTATATTAATGCAGATGAATGGGAATCAGGAGATACGGAGTTTGATTATACAATCTTGTCCGATGAAGATGCCAGACAGGCAAGAGATGATATGATAAGAACGAAAGGATTCTTTATATTACCGTCCGAGCTGTTTTGCAATGTCAGAAAAAAGGCGAAAGAGGACGAAAATCTCAATATGACTTTGGAGCAGGCATTTCATCATATTGAGGAATCTGCCAAGGGGAGTGACAGCGAGGAAAATTTTTCCGGCTTGTTTGATGATATTGATGTCAATAGCAATAAATTAGGGGCGACAGTTGCAAAAAGAAATGAAAAGCTTGTAAAGCTGCTGGATGGCGTTGGGGAAATGAAGCTGGGGAATTATCAGGATAATACGATTGATGCCTTTGGTGATGCCTATGAATATTTGATGAGTATGTATGCGTCCAATGCAGGTAAATCCGGTGGAGAATTTTTCACGCCGCAGGAAGTATCGGAGCTTCTGACAAGACTGGCAGTGGCTGGAAAAACGGAAGTGAATAAAGTGTATGATCCGGCGTGTGGTTCTGGCTCCCTGTTATTAAAAGCGGCAAAGATTTTAGGAAAAGACCATGTAAGGCAGGGCTTTTTCGGGCAGGAAATTAACCTGACTACATACAATCTTTGCCGTATCAATATGTTTTTGCATGATATTGATTATGATAAATTTGATATTGCACATGAGGACACGTTAGTATCGCCACAGCATTGGGACGATGAACCTTTTGAAGCCATCGTAAGCAATCCGCCATATTCCATTAAATGGGAGGGGGATAATAATCCGGTGCTGATTAACGATCCGAGGTTTTCTCCTGCAGGAGTTCTTGCGCCCAAAAGCAAGGCAGACCTGGCGTTTATCATGCATTCTCTGTCATGGCTTGCAACCAATGGAACGGCAGCAGTTGTATGTTTTCCGGGGATTATGTACCGTGGCGGCGCGGAAAAGAAAATCAGGCAGTATTTGATTGATAATAACTTCATTGATACCATTATCCAGTTGCCCGGCAATTTATTTTTTGGAACATCCATTGCAACCTGCATCATGGTATTAAAGAAATCAAAATCCGAGAATAAAACCTTGTTTATTGATGCGTCTAAAGAATTTGTAAAAATTACAAATAAC
>CAYNOE010000539.1:0-1809 GCA_964398745.1 uncultured Lachnobacterium sp. | reverse complement strand
TTTTGTTATGGAACCCCTGGTAAAGTCTGTATTATTCATAGCTTCCCCTCTCACAAATTTTATATGATTGTATCACCGGTTTTATTTGATTTATATCAAAAACCATGCACTTTATATCGAAAAGATGGTATAATAGGCATAGAACGCTTATTATACTGCGTAGCAGGGATAATTGATGTCAAGAAGAAAAGGATAAATCCATGAAGGTAAGAAGAGAACTGAACAGACAACTATATAAACAAAAGGTGTATGGCTTTGAAAGGCATCCATACTATTTGGAGGATTCTGTATTTGAAGCGATTACAAACGGGGACACGGAAAATCTGATGCTTCTTATTTCGTCCGCTGCGGTAAATCTTCCGGCAGAAATGAGAGTTTTATCTGAAAACCAGTTAAAAAACAGGAAGTATCATTTTGCCATTGTTGCAACTCTTCTTGCAGAGGCATGTATGGACAGCGGATTAGGACATGATGAAGCATATATGATTGCGGATATTTACAGCAGAAAATCAGACAAGGCTGCTTCAGATGCTGATTTACAGGTTTTACTGGAAGATATGTGCATGGATTATGCAAAAAGAATCTGCGAAATTAAAAAAGATAATATTATGTCAATTCATATCAGGAAATGTATAGACCATATTTATGAAGATTTAAATGCGGACCTGTCTGCAAGGGGACTGGCAGAGCTGACCGGCTTAAATGAATCATACCTGCAAAAACTATTTAAGAAAGAAACCGGGCAGACGGTTAAAGCTTATGTTACTGCCGCTAAAATGGATACGGCACAGAACCTGCTAAGATACAGTGATTTGGGCTGTTCAGAAATTTCTGCATCACTTGGATATTCCTCACAGAGTGCTTTTACGTATGCGTTCCGGAAATTTACGGGAATGACTCCGAAGATGTACAAAAAAAAGCACTATAGCCCGTCATAAATGGGCAGCTTTGAGTGCTCTGGCAATGGCATTCTGCGGATGGCGAAACCGCACATCCGCAGGCGCCAAATGATTTTTTCGTTTATGCTGGCCCGTTCCCTGCACAGCCGTGCTTATTTTCCCCGCAATGGCCGTTTCCGTGATGGTTGCCATCCCCATGGCCATGATGATTACAGTGAACATCCTGATCAAATACAAGTTTCCCCGCAAGCAGCGCATCTACGGCTTCATCCGTACTGCCGGATACTCCGCCGTAAAGACGGATGCCCATTTCTGCCAGTGCGGTCTGCGCACCCGCGCCAATTCCTCCGCAAATCAGCGTATCCACTTTCAATGCAGACAGCATCCCCGCCAGGGCGCCATGTCCGCTTCCATTTGTATCCACCACCTGCGTTCCGGCAACCTTCCCGTCTTCAACATCATAAACCTTAAACTGCTCTGTATGCCCAAAATGCGGGAATACATTTCCATTTTCATAAGTAACCGCTATCTTCATAATTCTTTCTTTCTTCCTTTCTTTCTCCGGCAGTTTCAGCCGCATATTCTGCCCTGTTACATTTTTTACCGCAGCACCTTTTGGCAGAGCCGTCACAGAGCGCATAATTTCCGCCGGAAATGCACAGTGTTTTTCCACACACAATACAGTCCGCTATCTTTGTTCTGGCCCTTTCATACATTTCCGTGACCGTGGTGCGGGAAATCCCCATCTGCCTGGCACACTGCTCATGGGTTCTCTTTTCATGGTCAATCAGACGGACTGCCTCAAACTCATCCACTGTCAGCAGAACCTGTTCCGTGTTCCCTGCACCGCAGGGCGCAAAACTGTCATATTCAGGCTCAGAACAGATTCTCCTGCACCGGACCGGTCTTG
>CAYNOE010000538.1:0-1812 GCA_964398745.1 uncultured Lachnobacterium sp. | reverse complement strand
AGCGGGTAGCAGATATCAAGGAATCTACCTTATATCCTATATTAAAAAAATTGGAAAAAAATGGTTTTGTAACAACATATACCCAGGAGTATCAGGGGCGAAAAAGGAAATATTACTCTCTTACCGCAAGAGGAAGGACAGAGCTCATATTTCTAAAAAAGGAATGGGAAAAGTACAGACAGGCCATAGACGAAATTATAGCAGGGGGGGTTAGAAAATGACAAAGAAAGAATATTTATCACAGTTGGGAAAATATCTGAAGGGCTTGCCGAAAGAAGATTATGCCAGTGCAATACAATATTTTAAAGAATATTTTTCGGATTCTGGAGAGGAAAATGTACAACAAGTCATCGCAGAACTTGGCACACCAAAAGAAGCAGCGACGGAACTGTTAAAAAATCTGGTAAATGCCAAATGTATATCAGAAGACAGTGAGACTTCGAAATTGATGACAAATAAGCGTTTGTTCGCATTAACCTTATGTCTGGCAGTTCCCGTCAGACAGCCTGTTTTGTTGCTCGTTATGATAGCTGTTTTTCTGGTGGTTGCTGTCCTGAGTATACTTTTTTTGCTGGTCTCGGCATATGCACTTGCCTCTATAGGATCAGGATTAAGGTATTTATATCTGGGAATCATTACAATCAGCTCATCCCTGCCAGCGGCAGGAATCTTATCAGGTGCCGGACTTCTGGAAATAGGAATTGCCATATGCATTAGCTGCTTTGAAGTCTGGTTATGTAAACAGCTGATGCACTATTTGGCAGGTTTGTTTCAAAAACTTTGCCAAAAATATATCGTAAATAGCAAAGCATCATATAAACAAAATTAATTTATGCGTAAAAACAACGCAGAAATGGAGGTTAAAATGAGATGGAATAGGGCAACACTGTTCATTGGCTTGTTTTTTTGTATAACAGGCGGTATTTTATTCTGTGCCGGAAAGGTAGCAGGAGGGAATGATGAAATTGTGAATAGTAGAAATATTGTGCGGCCTCAGGATAAAGATATAATAACTATGAAAAAACAGAGATAAGTAACTTTCAAAATTTACAAGTCAATATGAAGCATCTGGACTTATATATTCTTGAATCGGATGACAGCAAATGTTATATGGAATATGTACTGCAAAAGACAAAAGAGAAAAATCCTCTTTGTCACCAATATCACGGGAATACGTTGATTTTAACAGAAGAGGACGGAAGGACTGCCTCTTATTATCAGGAAATAAAAATAGGAATAGGGGCTGCTCTGTTGGGAATGCAAAATATGAAAGAATACAAAAATATAATCATTTTATATCTTCCATCAGATGCAACACTGGAAAAATGTCAAATAACGCTGGGTAAAGGCGATACAGAAATCAAAAGGCTGACAGCAGGAAGTCTGAACTGTTCATTGGAATCCGGAGATTTTTTGGCAGACAATCTTTCTGTGGATATGGGGGATATTGTTTTAAATGACGGTGATATTGACTGCGATGATACTTCCCTTACCAAAAAATTAACCATGAAAAGCGTAGATGGCAATATTTTCGTGAAGATATTGCCAAAACTTGCACATAAAGTATCGATCCTGAGCTGTACCAAAGAAGGTGATATTGATGCCGCCGGAAAGTATAAGGGAAATCTCCAAAGGAATGACAAAAATGATACCTATTGCTATACTGCAAATGAGGATCGTTCGCTTCCAGTGTTTTCGCTACATACAGAATACGGAGATATAGAGATTAACTAAAATTATAAACAAATTACACATGAAGGAGAAGAATAGCAATGAAAAAAATAATAAATCACCCAATCGCTTTAGCTGGAA
>CAYNOE010000537.1:0-1834 GCA_964398745.1 uncultured Lachnobacterium sp. | reverse complement strand
TATACTTCCTCTCAGGTTTTGCGTTATAGAAATTATCATTGATGATATCTATACCTGTTTTGCTCCAAAGTTTTTTTGCACAATCATAATATGCTGTGTCAATTTCTATTCCCGTCGCAAACTTAATAGTATGGTTATCATTTGTTGCATTTAAAAGTGCAGAATAAAATACGCCGCTCCCTATGCACGGCTCCAAGAATGTAATTTCATCATTATCTAAAAGATTCAGCCCAAATAAAACGATTTCTTTTGCCAAATCATAGGGTGTTGAAAACTGCCCAAATCTACGACGTTCCTCAATATCCTTCTTTTTATCAATCATTTCTTGCATTGTAGATCGAGATTGCTCTACTTTTTTCAAATCCCTAATTGTTCCATATCCTTTATTCTGTGTTCCCATATCCAATCTATCCCTTCTGCCGCTTCATAGCCCAAATAGCCAGAATCAAAATAACCACACAAAAGTAGCGAATATGATATGCTATTCCCGTATGTATTTCTTAATTGCCACATCTTTACAGCTTCTTCTTTTCGTCTCTTGTTCACATTTGTAAAGTCACCTGCCGATTTTGCTTCTAAAAGCAACGGCATATCGCCGTCTTTTGCTGAAAATGGCATAATTGCAACATCAACAGGGATATTTACTGTTTCACCTCGTTCTCCTGCTATATAAACAGGTACATTTGTGTGAAAAGAAAAAGAACCAGGTTTCATTTCATTATACCGTACTCCATCTTCTGATAACGAATATCCTTTATTCTCCAATAAGCGCGATACCACTGCAAGCTGCCGCTTTTCTTGTGCATTACGAATGATAGGATCTGCAACAGCTCCACATAGCCTATCAGCCACTATAGTGGACGAACGTATAATTTCCGTTTCATCAGGATTTCGCTTTTCCGAAAGCCATGTAAAAATATCAGGGTCAGCCATTTTAATAATAATGTCGGATATTCTCTGTAACTCTATTATCAATTCTTCCTTTTGCATTCTCGGTGAAATATGAGGATTTTCTGAATCTTCCATATTTTGCACAAGCCCCTTTGAAACCCCAGCCAACCCTACTAACCGATCCCTTGCTATTGGGGGACATGTGGACATTCTCAAAATAGGCAAAACCTCTGGGTGATTCTGCAATACTTCCGGGGAAACATCATTTAGATAATTTGTTTCTTTCAAAGCTTCTTCAACGCTCCTTGCCGTCGAAAACGGGTTTCTCTAAATGCTTTGGGTGCAAAATCCATAAACCATGTATTATATAAATCCACAGATTGAATAATATCTTGTTTCCACAAATGCGGTTTATCAAGGTTTATACCCATTTCATTACATCCTTCTTTCTATTTTTGTAAGATTGTCATATCTAATCTTTCTGATGAAAATTTTATTGCATCATTTATATTAAAATTGAATAAATTGTAAAGTTTTATCTCAAGCTATTATTATCATATCCTTTTTCCTCATCATAGCATATCCCCACCAACGTCAGCCCGCACGCGGGGGCCGTCGAGCCTGCTGCCTGGCGGTCATGCGCGCGTAGGGCTTCCCCAACCGATTCCGGGCTGCGCTGATGGAACCCGGCCTCAATCAGGGTTCCTGCAATGATACGCACCATATTGTAGAGAAAACCGTTTCCATTGATGCGGATCGTGACCATGCGCGGTGGAAGTTTCGGCAAAACCGGTTCCGTTTTCCTTCCCCCGCACAAAACTTCCTGCCAATGCCCCCCCGCCAAATCTTTTGGTCTTTTTTTCCATAAAATTCCTGAAATTTCCTCATCCAAAACCTCCAGCGAATGGATGCGCCGCACGGTCTCCTTCACCTGCGTATTCAC
>CAYNOE010000536.1:0-1835 GCA_964398745.1 uncultured Lachnobacterium sp. | reverse complement strand
TAATAACGCCGCCTAATGCTAGAATTATATTGATTAAAATAAACCTTAAAAGAATCATCCATAACATTTTCAAAAGAACAGCTCTGTCCACGATTTAATCGAATTTTTACCACTGCATCATGGTTGATTTTTTTTGCTGACAAATTTTTGTCTAACTCAAATATCATACTACCCTCTTTGACAGTCACATCATAAATTGTCCCCTTATCTAAACTTGTCCATGATTTCCCTGAGTAAATACGATTTACAATCTTCGAATAGTCACCCATATACATATTTGTTTTTGCACTCTCAAATACAGCATCCCCAGTCCATGACAGTCTTGTGCTGGCACTAGCTGTAATCCGATAACTCTCTCCTGATTGGATTGTTAAGTGATGATTACTATCTATCCCCGGCTCTTCCTCTTCAAAGCTCAAATCATCATCAGATTCTTCATATTCCGGTGGAGAAATAGTTGGTTCTGCTACAGCCGGAATATCAATACTCTTTTTCCCAATTAGAGGATTAGGAGAACCAACCAGCTTTCCGTCCCTGTCTATATTAATCGCATAGGCAGACACTTCCTGCTTCCCCGTTTTTTTAGTCTCTATTATCTCTTCAAAACCATGATAATTCCCAACTCCCGGATAGACTGCGTTGACGCCATTTCTTTGTTTATTAGCAATAACTTTATGTACTTCATCTCCAATATACACATGTACTTCAATGGTTGTATCCAATTTATCCCTGTCGAATGCCCAGCCTCTCACCTTGATTTTGCCATTACTTACACAGATTGCCTGGTCAAAACAACCCTGCGGAACATTATCAGCAGGTTTTACCGCCCCGCCAATTCCTAAATACACAAAGCCCAGCCAGGTACCACATCCACCAGTTGTAAAATAAGAACTCTTGACCGTCCGGATTACAGTATAACCGTTTGCTTGCCTACCTACTGTGTAACCGCCTTCGCTAATATAAATTGTATTGCCGGAAATTGCCTCAACAATAGCAACGTGATTCGTCCAACAGGCAATTGCTTTTGCCTGCAAGCCGGCACCTCTTGAAAAACCCAAATTAGGACCTGCTTTATTATACCAGTTAGAACCTCCGTAAATCGTTGTACCCTTTCCTGTCAGTTCCCTGACCCTTGCTGACGCAAACCATGCACAGCCTAATTTCGTATAGGCATACTGACCATATGTCGGAATACTCGCATACGAGGCATAATACCCGGCATTTATATTAATACTGATACCGCCCATTCCATTCCCCTGAATGCCTTCCGCACATAATGCCTTTGCCATGCTTACCTTTGATAAATTTTCCCTTATAAATGGAATTCCGTCCAGCATTCCAAATACCAGTCCCAAACAGAGCAATACTGTCAAAATTTTTCTGATTATTTTTTTCTCCATATTATCCCTCTCTTTCTTTGTGTATTTTCCCCCGATTGTAACACACCTACTTTAATTTCTCTTTCCAGATTTTTCAAAATACCCATTTTGGCGACATTATTCAGCATTATTAATCTATGTTGACTAATTTAGTACGTTTGTTAACCATTTTAACATATGACTTAAATAAACTCAAGGAAGAAATGAGGTGTAATTTAGTGGAATTTCATAAAAAATTGAAAGAATTGCGCACGAAAGCGGGAATGACCCAAATGCAATTAGGTGCACAGATAGGTGTTACAAAATCAGTAATAAGCTATTATGAACTGCAAGAACGTATTCCTTCCCCAGAAATATTGGTAAAACTTGCAGCAATTTTCCATGTTTCCACAGATTATCTATTAGGGATTGAAAAGAAGTCCGTGATTGATGTGTCCGGGCTAGAGGAAGAAGATA
>CAYNOE010000535.1:0-1841 GCA_964398745.1 uncultured Lachnobacterium sp. | reverse complement strand
CAATCCCGCCAGAACAGTCAGAATAAGACATAATGTGATTTTAGTTCGTATGCTTTTCATGTCGCTACCTCCTCATTTTTATTATAAAAGTTCTTGTTAACGCTTGTCAATACTTTCCTTCTCTCTTTTCAACACTATATGAATTAAGCAAATGTTATGCCGGAGAGATTGACAAAAACGGCGTCATGATTTATTATATGATTAATGTTATATAACGATAATTATAAAAAAAGAAGGAAAGAATATGCCGCCTAGACCAAAAATCACGAGAGATATGATTATTGCTGCTGCATTTGATGTCGCACGTAAAACGGGTGCGGAAAATATCAATGCCAGGACTGTTTCAAAAAAGCTGAACTGTTCCACACAGCCTGTTATGTATCATTTTGCCACGATTGAGAAATTAAAAAGAGCAGCCTATGAAAAAGCAGGCCGGTTCCATACAGAGTATCTGATGAACATTCCGGAAACACAGGAAGATATTATGCTTGAAATTGGGTTGAATTATATCCGGTTTGCGGTTGAAGAACCAGATTTATTCCGCTTTTTGTTTCAATCGGGATATGCCGCTGAAAATAGTCTGCTTGAAATGATAAATTCCAGGGAGCTGATACCTGTTATTTCCGCAATGCAGAAAGAAATGAACATAAATATAGAGCAGACAAAAGAAGTTTTTATAACGCTTGCGCTGTTCGTTCATGGATATGCCAGTATTATAGCCAACAATTCATTAGAGTTCGATGAAAAACTTGTAGCGACACATTTGGATCGTGTATATACAGGCGCAGTATTAGCACTACAGGAGGAAGTGAAATGAAAAATCAAAAAATTGCTGGTAACGATAAAACGAGTGCTGTTCTTACGCTCATTGGTACGATAGGAATGATGCTGTTGACTGTAACGAAAGTGGTGCCATCCTCCCAAATCGCAGGTTATGCTGTATTTGTTGGGATAGCGTTTTTCTTTATTACAGAAGCTGCCGCTAAGACGCGGGGCCCCGAATCGGGTTTGCGTTTCAATACGCTCAAGGCGGATTGCAAAAAAACGGGCGTGATTTGGCTGTTGCTGCCGGGGGTGAGTGGTATTGTGACGCTGATTGTGGGAAATCTGATTTTTAGCGGAGAATTTGTTGCCCATGTCATGGGGCGGACAAGTTCTATACTGTCTTTCGATAAGGCGGCACTGCTGATAGGTCAGGTTATTATTGCGGCATTTGGTGAAGAGATTGCATATCGCGGATTCTTTTTTGGAAAATCTTCTAAATTTTTTCCGGTTTGGATTTGTGCAGTGGTGTCATCCGTTATTTTTGCCGCTGGGCATATTGCCATAGGAGACATAGGAATTGTATGTTATGACATTGCTACGGTATTCATCGACAGCTTGATTTTCTCGGTAATTTATTATAAATCCGGGAATTGCGTTATCAGCACCTTTTCACATATTTTTGGAAATGCAATATCCCTTGTTGCCGCATTTTTATTCTTTTGAGTAATTAGCAAAGGCGCATGACAAGCCATGCGCCTTTTATGTGTGCCTGAAGGAGGAATATTTACTCGGTCTGGAACATAGAAGTAATCTCATTCAGTTTATCTACGGATTCAATACAATTTTCAACTAACTCGTTATTTTCTACGGTCTGTTCTACGACATTCGTTGTCTTATCTGCAATATCTGTTACGCCTACGGTTGATTCGCCGATGGTGGAATTAATGCCATTAAGCGATTCTGCAATCTGCGTAATGGTAGCTGTCAATCTCGTTACAGAATCTTCAATCGTATTCATTCCGGAAGAGTATCCTTCCGAATCGTTATAATAATTTTCACCGACCTCAGCAAACTGC
>CAYNOE010000534.1:0-1846 GCA_964398745.1 uncultured Lachnobacterium sp. | reverse complement strand
TTACCGCACAGGAAGTGGCGGAATTGCTTGGGATATCAAAGTCCAAGGCATATACTATTGTCCGGAAACTGAACGAGGAACTGTCTGCAAAGGGATTTATTACTGTTGCAGGCAGGGTAAGCAGAAAGTTCTTTGAAGAAAAGTTCTATGGAGTGGCAGGCTGAGCAGGGCTTGGAGAAATTATTTGGAGCTGGCAGTTGTATTTCTGACTGTGCCAGTAATAGAGGACAGCCGGAAATCGTGACAGCATGGGCAGGGCGGCGGAAAGCCGCATTGCAGGAAGGAGAGGATATGTATGGCGGCATACAAGGATGAGGAACGTGGTACATGGTATGTTTCGTTCCATTATTATGATTGGACTGGTAAAAATAAACGCAAGCTGAAGCGTGGATTTAAGACCAGAAAAGAGGCGTTGGAGTGGGAGCAGCATTTCCGCATGAGGGAGGAATCTAATCTGGATATGACGTTCGGGGATTTCTGGAAGTCCTATGAGATGGATATGAAGCCGAAACTCAAGGAAAACACATGGAATACCAAAGAGGCAGTGGTGAAGAGCAAGATACTCCCTTATTTTAAGGACAAAAAGATGAAGGATATTAGGGCAAAGGATATTATCACATGGCAGAACATGATATCGGCACAGAGAGGGGCAGACGGGAAACCATTTAAACCGACGTACCTGAAAACGATCCAGTCGGAGTTGTCTGCTCTGTTTAACCATGCGGTGAGGTTTTATGAACTGAAAGAGAATCCGGTTATTAAAGCCGGACCGTTGGGAAAAGGGAAAGCGGATGAAATGAATTTCTGGACAAAGGAAGAATATCTAAAGTTTATTGAGGCGGTAAAAGACAAGCCTGTTTCCTATTACGCTTTTCAGATACTTTACTGGTGTGGGTTGCGTTTAGGCGAGATTATACAACTTGCAGACTAAATGATTTAATGATAAAATATCGTTAGATACTATAATTAAGTTGGAAACTAAAAATGGAAGATTAGAGAAATGTATTGTTTATGGAATAAAGATTTAGTGGTGGAATAAATGGAAAAAGAATTTCAAGCAGGGTATTATTTTCATGAACGGACAGGCGTTAAGGAAAATCTTTATTGTGTATGCTATGTTCCTATCAGTATAGAAAAATGGTTCAAAAAAATTAAGGTATCATCAGAAATGAATGCAATATTGCTTCAACTTTATAGAAAAATTGGAAAGTTAGAAGGAATTCTTACATTGATGGATTTGCAGGAACAAGAAAGTGTTAATAATTTAATTGATAGACAGAATATGATGTGCTGCATCGAAAACGAAAACCATATAATAAATCCTGCTGATTATTTTGACCGCATGCATGAGGAATATATACAAACTGAGAAGGAAGAACTGGGTTTCTTTTCTGAATTGAATCATTTACGGCAAGCTAAGAGAAAAAAATTTATTATCTTAAACAACACAATATCTATTTTGAGGAGAGAATTCAATCCTACTGCACCAGATTGGATTGGAGATTGTATGTCAGATTTATATGGAGTTGTAGCAGAGTATAAAAGTGATTTAAAAAAGCAAAATGAGCCGTTAAATCCAATTTTGTTTGGCGGACTGTTATGTTATCAGTTATTGACAGTGTCACCGTATGAAAAAAATAATTATTTATATTCAACTTATGCTGTTGTAAAAAATATGCAGGAGATAAAAATATTTCCTGAGATATCCATTGCTTTTGCTAATTTTCTGTATAATAATAGAAATGAATGTGAAGATCGAATGACCGAAGTAAGACAAGCAGGTAATATTAATCAGTAGTTATTATTTTATTTGCCTTTGTATTTTGAGCTAGTAATACCCATCTTA
>CAYNOE010000533.1:0-1848 GCA_964398745.1 uncultured Lachnobacterium sp. | reverse complement strand
ATGCAGGCATGACGATTCTGCTTATCTTATTCCAGGGGGTTCTGAATAGTTACCTGATTTTTAAATAAAATTGAAAAAAGTGTTGACAAGTATTAAATTCTGCATTATAATCCTAGTATTCCTAGCAAATATATAGGAAATATACGGGAGGTTATCATGGCAAAGGAAAAAGAGCTGTTTTATCTGGAACATGTGTCAAAGGTTTTTGAGGATAAAAATTCAAAGGTAACGGCCGTGGATGATGTGACACTGGGCATTCAGGAGAGTGAAATTTATGGGATTATAGGTATGAGCGGAGCCGGAAAAAGCACGCTGGTGCGTACCTTAAACCGGCTGGAGGATGTCACGGATGGAAAAGTGATTTTCGACGGTAAAGAGCTCGGAACACTTTCTGCCGGGGAACTGCGCAGGGTAAGGCAGTCCATGGCAATGATTTTCCAGAATTTTGACCTGCTGATGCAAAAAAATGTTCTGGCGAATGTTATGCTCCCAATGAAAATTGCAAAGCTGGACAAAAAAGAACAGAAAAAAAGAGCCATGGAAATGCTTGGTGTTGTCGGACTATCCGACAAGGCAAAGGTTTATCCGGCACAGTTATCCGGGGGACAGAGACAGCGTGTGGCAATTGCAAGGGCACTGTCTATGAACCCAAAGGTGCTTTTGTGTGATGAAGCGACCAGCGCGCTTGATCCGAAAATTACGGAAGAAATTTTAGGACTGCTTAAGGATATCAATAATAAAATGAAGCTTACGATTATTATTATTACGCATGAGATGTCCGTTGTGGAAAAAATCTGTGACCGGGTTGCAATTATTGACCATGGAAAACTTGCAGAGGAGGGACCGGTAAAGGAAATTTTTACCAGTCCAAAGAGCGAGGCGGCAAGACGTCTTGTGCTTCCGCTTTCGCAGGTAACTCACCCATTCGACAGAAAGGATAAGAGGTGTTTTAGGATTGTTTTTGACGGACTTTCCGCAAGGGAACCGATTATCGGCAATATGGTGAAGCAAACCGGGGAGATGGTCAATATATTAAGCGCTAATACGAAAAGCGTAGGCGGGATTGGCTTCGGACAGATGGTAATTGAAGTGCCGGAGGACGAAGAAAAAGCAGAAATTGTGCTGGATTATCTTAAATCCGCTGGTGTGGCGGCGACAGAACTGACTGTTGAAGATGAAGAGGGGGTGGCAGTATGACAGAGGTATTATGGCAGGAAATTGGATACGGCGTGGTTGAAACGCTGCAGATGACATTAATCTCTGCGTTTATTGCCTATCTTGTGGGGCTGCCGCTTGGAATCCTGCTTGTTGTAACGGACAGGGGGCATATTCTGGAAAACAGAATCATAAACGGTGTATTTGGAATTATTATTAATATTTTCCGCTCGATTCCGTTTCTTATTTTACTTGTATTCCTGATTCCGTTTACGAGGTTTATAACCGGCGCATCCATTGGAACAACAGCAACCATTGTTCCATTGACAATCGGAACCATACCGATTGTGGCGAGGATGGTGGAATCATCCTTAAAGGAGATACCGTCCGGTATTATTGAAGCGGCACAGTCCATGGGTGCGTCAGCAGTTGAAATTATTTTCTGGTTTATGCTGCCGGAGGCGGTTCCGTCACTGATTTTAGGAGGCGCGATTAATCTTGCCACAGTGCTGGGATATTCCGCAATGGCTGGCTGTATCGGCGGAGGAGGACTGGGGGCGATTGCCCTTAATTACGGATATTACCGTTACCAGACGGATGTGCTTTTGATTACAGTTGCAATTCTGGTAATTATTGTTCAGATATTCCAGGAACTTGGAACCAGAATTTCTATTAAAAAAAGACGCCGCGTGG
>CAYNOE010000532.1:0-1851 GCA_964398745.1 uncultured Lachnobacterium sp. | reverse complement strand
TATTGCCGGAGCTTCCGCTTACGCAAGAATCATTGATTTTAAGAAATTCCGTGAGATTGCGGATGAAGTGGATGCCGTGCTGATGGTGGATATGGCGCATATCGCGGGACTGGTTGCAGCCGGACTGCATCCAAGCCCTGTTCCGTATGCACATGTAGTAACAACTACGACACATAAGACGCTTCGCGGTCCGCGCGGCGGAATGATTCTGTGCAGTAATGAAATGAACGAAAAATACAATTTCAACAAGGCAATTTTCCCGGGAATCCAGGGAGGGCCGCTGATGCATGTCATCGCGTCAAAGGCAGTCTGTTTTGAAGAGGCATTAAAGCCGGAATTTAAGGAATACCAGAAGCAGGTAATTAATAATGCGCAGGCATTGTGCAGGGGCTTACAGAACCGTGACATTAAGATAGTATCAGACGGCACGGATAATCACCTGATGCTTGTCGATTTAACACCGTATGGACTGACCGGAAAGGCAGTGGAGAAGCTTCTGGACAGCGCACACATTACGGCAAACAAAAACACAATCCCTAACGATCCGCAGAAGCCGTTCGTCACAAGCGGAATCCGCCTTGGTTCACCGGCAGCCACATCAAGGGGACTTAAGGAAGAGGATTTTGACCAGGTAGCGGAGGCAATTGCAATGCTGATTAAAAACGGGGAATCTGCAGTGGAGGATGCGAAGGCGGCTGTTAAGACACTGACGGATAAATTTCCATTGAAATTTGAATAAGACAGAGTTCGGGAGGAACTTATGATTGATTTAAAGTTTTTGCGGGAAAATCCCGATATTGTAAAAGATAATATTAAAAAGAAATTCCAGGATCACAAACTTCCCCTGGTTGACGAGGTGATTGAGCTGGATGCACAGTCCCGTGCAGCCCAGACCGAAGCAGACGCCCTTCGTGCGAACAAAAACAAAATTTCCAGGCAGATTGGTGCGCTGATGGCCCAGGGGAAGAAGGACGAGGCAGAAAAGATCAAGGCGGAGGTTGCGGCAAATGCAGCCCGCCTTGCTGAACTTGAGGTACAGGAAAAGGAACTTTCCGAAAAGGTCACAAAGATTATGATGACCATTCCAAACATTATAGATCCGTCCGTACCGGTTGGAAAGGATGACAGCTGCAATGTGGAGATTGAGAAGTTTGGGGAGCCGGTTGTGCCGGACTTTGAAATTCCGTACCATACAGAGATTATGGAAAAATTTAACGGCATTGACCTCGATGCGGCGGGAAAGGTTGCGGGTAACGGCTTTTATTATCTGATGGGTGATATTGCAAGGCTTCATTCCGCAGTGATTTCTTATGCGAGGGATTTTATGATAAACAGGGGATTTACCTACTGTGTCCCTCCGTTTATGATCCGCTCGAATGTTGTGACGGGTGTTATGAGTTTTGAGGAAATGGATGCCATGATGTATAAGATTGAGGGCGAAGACCTTTACCTGATCGGGACAAGCGAGCATTCCATGATCGGAAAATTCATTGATACCATTAGTGACGAGGAGAAGCTGCCGTATACGCTGACCAGCTATTCCCCGTGTTTCCGTAAGGAAAAGGGGGCGCATGGAATCGAGGAGCGGGGGATATACAGGATTCACCAGTTTGAAAAGCAGGAGATGATCGTAGTATGCAGACCGGAGGAAGCATCCATGTGGTATGATAAACTCTGGCAGAATACGGTGGATTTGTTCCGCAGTCTGGATATTCCGGTGCGCACGCTCGAATGCTGTTCCGGTGACCTGGCAGACCTCAAGGTAAAATCCTGCGACGTGGAGGCATGGTCTCCGCGACAGAAAAAATATTTTGAGGTCGGAAGCTGTTCCAATCTTGGGGATGCGCAGGC
>CAYNOE010000531.1:0-1859 GCA_964398745.1 uncultured Lachnobacterium sp. | reverse complement strand
CAGATTAATACCATTTTTCTCACTATTGAATGCTTAAAAAACGTTCGTCCGGCGCTGGCTTCCATTCCTGTAAACCGGGATTACCATATCCCTTACGGACTTTTGTACAGTCTCGCGCCGGACAAACCAAAAGCTTACGATATGCCTTTTTTACAACTTTTTAACAGGTCTGACATACTTCCAAAACCGTTCAGGATCATGATAAAAATAGAATACCCTGCCCTGCGTAGTGTCAAGACAGTATCCGGATGCGTTGTAGTCGAAATTCTCCATCGCCTCTTCAATTTTTTGCTCAACACTCTGGTTCTGTGTCTGAACGTTGAACGGACCATGTTCAAACACGATATACTCTCCCTCCGAAACATCCATCATCTGCATCTGCTTTGGAATTTCACCGCAATAATCCACAGGAAGCCTCACGCCATAGCTTTCTGCCAGCGGAATCCCCCAACTGCAAATTCTGCCTGCCGGTTCATTGATAAATGCCATGATTTGACCGCTTCCACTATTGGTTTCAGTACCGCCCGTATCATCCAGTTTTCCTTGTATGCTGTCAAGCAGTCCGCAAATTGTTTCACAGTCCTGTCCCGGAATCTGACTTTGTTTTTGCCAGAAATCCCAGTAACCATTGCTCTCATAATTTCTGATGTGCAGATACTTGTGTGCAGGTATTGTTACAAAATATACCTTTACCTCATTTGCCGCATTTTCCATATTTGTTCCTCCAATACTTATTAAGTAGCAATCAAAGGGCTTAATGATTGTGCGAAGGACAACAGGAACAGGATTACTACGGTACTCGCCGGGTGTCATACCATAGGCCTCTTTAAAAGAACGGGAAAAGGCTTCATGACTGGAAAAGCCGTAATCTAATGCAATTTCCAAAAGCCCCTTCGAGCTGTCCCGGACTTCTTTTAATGCAAAAGCAAGCGTGCGGTATCTCAGATAATCACGAAAATGCATTCCGGAAATTTCCACGAATTTACGGGAAATATAAAATTCCGAATATCCTAACTTTTTTGAAAGAGAAGACAGAGTTAGTGTTTCGTCATTACATTTCTTAATACATGCATCAACTTCTTCTACAATTGTCTGTACCAGACTGTACCATTCGCTCATCTCTTTTTGCCTCTTTTTTTGATTGCTCTGTAATGATTATACGGGAGCAGCAAAAAATTATCTTGATTTCGATTGCAGATTCTTGTTTCCACAGCCTACGACAAGAATAACACCTTACCACCTGATTGACAAGCGGTTTTACAATCCTGGTACACCTAACGGGAGAAGAAATTGCACTGGCAGTCAAAACCGGAGGACATATAAGTAATGCCCTCCGGTCTGTGTACCTAAAAAACTTTATTCAGATTCTTTGTTTGCAGCTTTTTGCAGTTTGTCAAATTCCTCTTTGGTAATTTTGTTTGCAGCTTTTACCAGTTTGTCAAATTCTTGTTTGGTAATTTCGGTCATTTGTTTTCCCTCTAGCTTGAAATATCCCGAATCTTCTCCATCTTTCACTCCCATCGCAAACAGACTACCGGTTTCGCACTGAATTAACCCGGCAATTGCTTTTCCCTCATAGGTGCCTGTGACGCCGCTGAAATCATAGGTCACGAGGTAGTGTTTTGAACTCTGGTCGTCACTGTCATATACCACTTTAAAACCAGCGCTGACGTATGTAGGTTTTTCTATAACAACTTCCTCTGCAGAAGCGGCGCAGGCAGCATCCGAAGGCCCGGATGAATCCACTTTTTCGCTCTCCTCTGTTGCCGAAAAGACAGTGTTTTCTGTAGTTTCTTCGGCAGGATTTTCTTTTGGGGTATTTTTTGCAAATACTGTAATGGCAGTTCCTGCCAGTAACA